>CAJWCA010000074.1 GCA_913020395.1 uncultured Cellvibrionales bacterium
TATTATTGCTTTTGCCCCACTTTTTTCTAAAATATGGGAAAGTAAGTTTAATCCGCCAGCCACAGTTAAATTTGGAGTCGGTTTAATTTTATTGGGTCTAGGCTTTGGAATTTTAGCTTATGGATCTGCCAGTATCCCTCAAGGAGCCCAGACAGCATCGGTTAGTATCATTTGGTTAATTTTAGCTTACTTATTGCATACCCTAGGAGAATTAAGTTTATCTCCTGTTGGATTGTCATATGTTTCTAAATTAGTGCCAGCTACTAAAATAGGGATGATGTTCGGTCTATGGTATATTGCTATTGGCTTAGGAAACAAAGCAGCAGGCTCTATGGGAGGTATGATCGATTCCATAACATCATAATATTCTATGAGCACGTTTTTCTTAATTTTCACATTCGTTCCAATAATTGCGGGACTGGTGGTAATGAGTTTAACGCCTATCGTAAAAAAATTAATGCATGGAGTTAAATAAGCTTTAATTTTAATGAATTTAATGCGAAACGCCTCTTTCGAGGCGTTTTTAAATAAAATATTGATATGAAAAAAAAGGTACTAATAGTCATACTCATTTTATTAATTTCACCTTTTATATCAGCAAAATCATTGCAAGTAGCCATTATTATTGATGACATTGGCTACCACTATGGGCAAGGTAAACGCACCATCGAGCTGCCAGGCAATATCACCTTGGCCGTTATTCCTTTTACACCCAATGCGGTCAGGCTGGCAGAACTCGGCCATCTCAACGGCAAAGAAATTATGCTGCATGCTCCCATGAGTAATGCCAGCGGAACCCCAATGGAAGCCGGCGCTCTGAGCGACAACATGGACCGCAGAAATTTTGTGCAGCGCCTGCGGGAAAGCCTCGACTCGGTTCCCCATGTCAGTGGCCTCAACAATCACATGGGCAGCCTGCTTACCCAGCAGGCCCAACCTATGGCATGGCTGATGCACGAACTCAAACGGCGCAAACTCTACTTCGTAGATAGTCGCACGTCTGCCGAGAGCGTGGCCTGGCAAAGCGCACGCAAGCAACAGCTTCCCACATTAAAACGCGATATTTTTTTGGACCATGAGCGTTCCAGAGAATTTATTCATCAACAATTTGAACGTTTGGTGGCAATTGCCAAAACACGGGGGCAGGCCGTAGGCATAGGTCACCCCTACTCGGAAACAATCGCCTACCTGACAGAAGTACTGCCGGAGCTCGCTCAGCACAATATTGAACTAGTCTCTATTTCCGCCATGCTTGAAAATACAAACCCACGCTCGCCTTCCGGCATAAAGGCTCCCCGCAAACCTATACCCTCCCCCCGTGATGGCTACGACATGGAACCCATGTTCCCCACACCGGTGTCAGCGCAGTCCGTTTTCCTGTCAACGCTGTAAGCGCCCTCATGCTGTTTCAGAAAATTGTAAACAGACTCGTGGAAAACCTCCGCACATACGCTAGACTTAATTCCAACTCTACACAGGGATTTGCAGGTAATTACGGACAATAGGCTTATCACTAATGGGTATTAGTGATGCACCTTTGTTGCGATTTTTGCACAAAGGGGTAAAGTGAGAGTCTGTCTACTCAACGGTAGTAAAAGTCGGAGAGAACAGTATGGCGAGCATGCACAATCGGAATGGGGAAGATGGAACCCACCCCATTCGGAACGCACGTTTCTTCCAAATGGAAAACTATTGGTATTACACCACTCGCGAGGGGGTCAACATTGGGCCTTTCGACTCATGTCACGATGCGGAGATCGGCGTACAGGAGTTTATCGAGTTTATTTGTGTGGCCGATGATAAAATTGTTAAAGCGTTTAAACAGTGCGGCCAAATAGCCGCCTGAATCATACACGCTAGAACAGAAAGCTCAGAAAACGGGGCTTTAACCTACGCCAACGACCAGGCTCGCGCCCTTAGGTGTTAGAGCCTCATCTCTATCCCTTTCTCTGCCATATAGTGCTTGGCTTCCATCACAGAATATTCACCGAAGTGAAAAATGCTCGCTGCCAATACTGCATCGGCCTTTCCCTGCAATACGCCCTCGGCAAGATGCTCCAGGTTTCCGACCCCGCCCGATGCAATCACAGGAATATCCACCCTGTCACTGATTGCCCGTGTCAAAGCCAAATCAAAACCATTTTTTGTGCCATCACGATCCATGCTGGTCAGCAATATTTCTCCGGCACCAAACTGTGCCATTTTGTCCGCCCACGCCAGCGCGTCAATTCCCGTGGGTTGACGACCGCCATGGGTGAATATTTCCCAGCGACTTTCCTCCCCGGGGGAGCTTACTTTTTTAGCGTCAATCGCCACGACAATACATTGCGCGCCAAATCGGTCGGAAGCGGCACGTACAAAATCAGGGTTCGACACCGCTGCAGAGTTGATGCCCACTTTGTCGGCTCCTGCGTTTAACATCGTACGAATATCGTCTACCGTACGAATGCCTCCGCCCACCGTCAGAGGAATAAACACCTCGCTCGCCATACGTTCGACTGTATGCACCGTGGTGTCGCGACCTTCGTGTGTGGCCGTTATATCCAAAAACGTAATTTCATCAGCACCCTGCTCGTTGTAACGCCGTGCGACCTCTACCGGATCTCCCGCATCGCGGATATCAACAAACTGCACACCTTTAACAACTCGCCCGTTATCAACATCGAGACAGGGAATAATTCGTTTTGCCAGTGCCATTATTTCGCAGCCTTTTCCAATTCAGTTTCAGAGCTCGCTTGACCGTTCCACTGCGAGAAGTTGCGCAGTAACTGCAGGCCCGCTGTATGGCTTTTTTCCGGGTGGAACTGAACCGCAAACACATTCTCTTTTGAGATTGCCGCGACGAATTCGGTATTGTAGTCACAAGTCCCGGCTACCGAAGCATCATTCACACTCTCGCAGGCAACATAAAAACTATGCACAAAATAGAAACGGGCATTCTGTTCAATGTCCTCCCACAAGGGGTGCTTGGCGTTCTGTTGAACCTGGTTCCAGCCCATGTGCGGCACCTTCATATGATTACCCGCGCCGTCGTGCAGATTTTTGCCAAAAAACCTTACTTCGCCCGCCAGTAAACCCAGACAGGTAATTCCCTGATTTTCTTCAGAGTGGCGCAACAAGGCCTGCATTCCAACGCAGATTGCCAGCAGAGGTTTACCTGTCGCGATGAATTCCGCCACGACCCGGTCGACACCTTCTGTTCGGATGGCACCCATACAGTCCCTAATGGCACCCACTCCCGGAAATACAACACGATCGGCACTTCGTACCTGCTCCGGGTCTGCACTGATAACGACCTCTGCATCCGGTGCAACATGACTGAGTGCACTCGCCACAGAGTGCAGGTTGCCCATGCCGTAGTCTATAACTACGATTTTATTGGTGTTGGTGCTGGTGCTGGTGCTGGTGTTCTGGTTCATCGCTTAACTCACAGGCTACCTTTAGTTGACGGCATAATGCCCGCCATTCGAGGGTCTTCCTCCAGCGCCATGCGCAATGCACGGCCAAAGGCCTTAAAAACCGTCTCAATTTGATGGTGAGCATTCATTCCACGCAAACAATCGATGTGGAGACTGACCTGTGCGTGATTGACAAACCCCTGGAAGAACTCCCAGAACAACTCGGTATCAAAATTGCCGACCCGTTTCTGGGTAAACGGGACCTCCATAATTAGCCCTGGGCGCCCTGAAAAATCTATCACCACGCGAGACAAGGCTTCATCGAGGGGCACATAGGCGTGGCCGTATCGACGAATGCCTTTTTTGTCCCCCAGGGCTTTGGCAATTGCCTGTCCAATGGTGATGCCGATATCTTCAACGGTATGGTGATCATCGATATGAGTATCACCGTTACAGCGCACATCCATATCAATCATGCCATGTCGGGCTATCTGGTCCATCATATGTTCTAAAAATGGAACTCCGGTATCAAAGACTCCCTGGCCTTTACCATCCAGATTCACACTGACATCAATTTGAGTTTCAAGTGTGTTGCGGCTCAAAGACGCCGTACGCTCTGCCATGGTCTACTCCCCTGCCGGCTATCGAGTTCAGTCGATCAGCCTGTAAATTTGAAACGCGATTATATAGCTTGCAGCCAGAGTGACGCCAGCGCAGACAGGCTTAATTTCATGGATCGGGGTTCAATTAGGGCAAAGAGCGGTGGCCACTACTCGATAGTGGCTGCTTCTCCGACACTTTGAATGGTGAACAAATGGTCGAACTTGGCCAGTCCCAGAAGTTTGCCCAGGCGAGAAGGACAATTCACAATCAACATATTGCCTTTGCTAACGGAGGCATAGTCCTTGAGGATGAGCAACATTCCCAGGCCGCTGCTATCAATGCCGGCACAACGCTGCAAATTGACCGCATAGCGCTCACATCTGGGAGAGGATTCATAGGAGTGACGAAATTGACGATGCATTTCAAGGCCGAGGCGACCCACAACATCGATAACTAAACCTTTATTATTTGCTGTTAATCTTGCGTTAACGCTCGAGTAATCATTCACTTTATTAGACCTGTTATTATTAGAATTAACCGGTCCGATGGCATAGTAGTTACATCAGGAAGTCTGCCTACTTCCCCCTGAGTAGCGCTACAACCAACCCTGATTGTTACTAATTTTTGAGCAAAAAGGAAGGTTTAAAGCACTTGGAAGTCAAAAAATGACCACTAGTTCACAAATAAAGCCGCGCAAAATACCGCTTAATTGGCCTTGAGAGGTGTGGATCCTTATAATCGGGCCATTCAAATAGCGTCGCTTATTCCCCTATTATAGCCAGGTCATCGATAAAGTTACCCCCCTATGAGTGCACATCAAGCGATACAAACCAGCCAAACGGCGATGGCAGACATCCTGCCTGCAGAGACCTATCAAGGCGACCCCTTTAATATCTGTTTGCTGGGTTATCGCAGCCACCCACATGTTGGCGGCCAGGGCATTTATATCAATTATCTGAGCAAGGCACTGGCGGATTTGGGCCACAAGGTCGATGTGATCTCCGGTCCCCCCTACCCCGAACTAGACCCCCGCGTCACACTGATCAAGATGCCCAGCCTGGATCTCTTTGCCGTGGAAGACCATGTAACCGCCCTCAGACCCCGTCACCTGAAATCCTTCAGTGATACCTTTGAATGGTTTTCAATGCTGACCGGTGGATTTGCAGAGCCCTATACGTTTGGGCGACGGGTAGCAAAATATCTGGGGCAGCGTCTGGATCAGTACGACATTGTTCACGACAACCAGAGCCTGGGCTACGGCTTGCTTAAGCTACAGCGCTCAGGGCTGCCAACCGTTGCCACGGTACACCACCCCATCACCCGTGATCTGAGCCTTGCCCTCGCGGCCGCGCCAAACTGGAAACACCGGCTGCTGATCAGGCGCTGGCATTCCTTTTTGGGCATGCAGGCCAAAGTGGTTAAAAAGCTCAAACATATTATTACGGTGTCTGAACAGTCCCGTCAGGATATCGCCGAGGCCTTCAACCGCCCCGCTAAAACTATTGACCTGATGTACAACGGCATCGATACCGAGATTTTCACACCCATGCCTTCGGTGGAAAGGGAAACGCAGTTGCTGATCACTACCGCCTCTGCGGATCAACCCCTAAAGGGACTTCGCTTTCTCCTTGAAGCACTTGCCCTTTTGCGCCCCCGGTTTCCAGACTTGACGCTTTTAGTCATCGGTAAGCTGAAAGCGGGAGGAGACACAGAAAAGCACCTTCAACACCTGAACCTGATGTCTGCTGTTGAGTTTGTTTCTGGTATATCAACGGAGAAATTGGTGGAACAATACAACCGGGCCACTATCGCAATATCCCCGTCTCTATACGAGGGGTTTGGACTGCCTGCCGGCGAGGCGATGGCCTGCGAAACACCGGTTATATCCAGCAATGGTGGAGCATTACCGGAAGTTGTGGGGGATGCGGGGCTCATCGTACAGGCCGCAGATGAAGTGGCCCTGGCCAACGCGATCGAATTATTGCTCAATGACCCCGAGAAAAGAAGCGCGCTAGGCAGTGCAGGTCGAACCCGGATCGTCGAAAAATTTAGCTGGTCTGTTAAGGCACACCGCTTGAGCCATTACTACAACAATATATTAAAGGCACACCCCCGCCCATGATGACCATTGATTTTAAACGCCTGGGCATCAATGCAGGTGACCGAATTTTGGATCTTGGCTGCGGCGAAGGACGCCACTGTATAAATGCCTACATCCTGCATGATAAAGTCGAGGTTGTGGGTGTTGACCTGAGCGCCAATGACTTGAAAACTGCACAACAGCGATTTCAGGATTTCGAAGAACCGGAAAATACCCACAAACAATTCACGCTCTTTTGCGCCAACGGCTTGTCGCTTCCCTTTGCAGACAAAAGCTTTGATAAAATCATTTGCTCAGAAGTACTGGAACATATTCCCGATTACCAGGGGATGCTAGCTGAAATAAACCGCCTGTTAAAAGATGACGGGCTGTTGGCGATCAGTGTTCCGCGGACCTGGCCCGAAAAGATCTGTTGGCAATTGAGCGAAGCATATCATCGGGTAAAAGGCGGCCATATTCGTATATTTAATGCCTCGGCCCTGCATCGTGAAGTTGAAGGTTTCGGCTTTAGCCGTTACGCCCGGCACTGGGCCCACGCCCTGCACTCGCCCTATTGGTGGCTGAAGTGTCTCTTTTGGGATCGGGGTGACGAACATTTTATGGTCAAAGCGTACCACCGCCTTCTGGTTTGGGATTTGATGGAAAAGCCCTGGATTACCCAGAGCCTGGAACGACTGCTTAATCCGGTTATGGGAAAAAGTGTGGTTATGTACTTCAAACGGGACTCGTCATTGTGAAAGGCCTCTATTTTAGCAAAGGATTATTTCCTACCACTCTTCTAAAGCCGACCGTGGATTATATTTTAAGTGTCCAAAGTGAAGACGGTGCAATACCCTGGTTTGCCGGTGGAAAAACAGACCCCTGGGACCACATTGAAGCGGCCATGGGGCTGTCGATTTTTGGCGAGTATGCACAGGCAGAGCGGGCCTACGAATGGCTGGCCCGACAACAACTGGAAGACGGTAGCTGGTGGGCTCACTACGAAGGTAATGAACCCGTTAAAGGTGATCGCCGGGAAACCAACTTTATCGCCTATTGCGCGACGGGCATCTGGCATCATTATCTGATTTCTCAAGACCTGCAATTTTTGCAACGCTCACTGCCAATGGTTGAGAGGGCAATCGACTTTGTGCTGAGCCACCAGGCGGATTCCGGCGAAATTTACTGGGCAGTGAACAACGATGGTTCGCCTCGGCAAGATGCCCTGGTTACTGCCTGCTCGTCGATTTATAAAAGTCTCGAGTGCGCCCTCAACATCGCGGCAAGCCTCAACATTGAAAAACCCGATTGGGAAAGTGCCCGCACACGACTGGAAAATACACTGCACTTTCACCCCGAGTGTTTTGATCGCACCTGGGAAAGCAAAGCGCGGTATTCCATGGACTGGTTTTATCCCATTTTAGCCGGTGTCATCCAGGGGCCTCAAGCCCGTCAGCGTATCGAGCAACGCTGGTCAGAATTTGTTGAGGATGGTCTGGGTTGCCGCTGTGTCAGCGACGAACCCTGGGTGACCGTCGCAGAATCCTGTGAACTTACCATGGCCTTATTGGCCGCCGGCGATCACGCCCGTGCCGTTAATCTTTTTAGTTGGCTGCACCAATTCAAAGATACCGATGGTGGCTACTGGACAGGATACGTATTTCCCGACAAAGCTATTTGGCCAGAGGAGAAAACGACCTGGACGGCGGGTGCGATTCTGCTCGCGGCCGACGCGCTGACGGAACATACGGCCGCCTCAACACTATTCACTCAAGTTCAGCTCCTGCCAAAACAGGCGACAGTTGCCCTACAAAGTGACGGATAAGACGCTTGCGTAGAAACAATCAACCCTATCTCATTAAAAGAGTGCTAAATGGGCTCAACCGCGCCTATATAGAGAGATTTGTGCGCCCGCAGTTCGACGGATTGGGAAAAGCACCACATATATTTTCCCCCCAGCATCTTGTGATCTTCGGCAGCAACATCAGTATCGGTGATAACGCTCATATCATCAGTGCCAGTGACAACAAAATCCGGCTGACGACCTGGCCCGCCAGAGGCAAGCAGGCCCGGATAAAAATTGGTGATTATTGCCTGATATCGCCGGGAGCCCGCCTATCCGCCGAACAGGATATCTGCATTGGCAACAATGTTATGTTGGCCGCTAACTGCTATATCTCAGACAGTGACTGGCACGGGATCTACAACCGTACTCGCCCTTTTCGTTGCACTCAGCCTGTAGTGCTGGAAGACAACGTCTGGCTCGGTGAAAGAGTGATTGTCTGCAAGGGCGTGACCATCGGCGAAAATTCCGTCGTGGGTGCAGGTGCCGTGGTGACACGCAGCCTGCCGCCAAATTGTGTCG
The DNA here is from genome assembly GCA_913020395.1 of uncultured Cellvibrionales bacterium. Classification (GTDB taxonomy): domain Bacteria; phylum Pseudomonadota; class Gammaproteobacteria; order Pseudomonadales; family Cellvibrionaceae; genus CAJWCA01. Next base: position 8,447 of record CAJWCA010000074.1, read on the forward strand.
CCGCAGGCAATCCGGCCAAAGTCATCAAGACGATTGACCCGCAGAGGCGAATGTTAAAGAGAGACAGCCTGTTTCGCGACACGGAGCACTATCATCAAAACCTGGACCAACTCGACAAATATACACTGGGGCAGAACGGCTGGTTGAATTGGATTCGAAGTCTGCTATCTCCCTCGCAAAGTGACTAGTGCGGGTCACAGTCGCCTTTATTGCAATCAATAGCTTCCACGCTCATAATTCGTGCTCTGTTTTCCCTACTACTGAGCTCGGAGCTTGAATGATACCTGTAATACTGTCAGGCGGCGGTGGCACGCGCCTGTGGCCTATGTCTCGCACCCACTACCCTAAACAATTTTTACCGCTCGCTGGCGAGCAAACGATGTTACAGGAAACCATCACCCGGCTCGAAGGCGTGCCTGCCCTGGCATCACCGATTGTTATCGCCAACGATAGCCACCGTTTTGTGGTAGCCGAGCAGTTGCAGTCCATCGGTATTGACGGCAAGATTTTACTGGAGCCCGTGGGCCGCAATACTGCGCCTGCCGTAGCCCTGGCCGCTTTTTGTGCGCTTGCGGAACAGGAGGACCCCCTGTTACTGATATTGCCCGCGGACCATACAATTGATAATACACAAGCTTTTCACCAGTCACTTGAGACCGCCAGAGGCCAGGCAGAACTGGGCAAGTTGGTTACTTTTGGTATTAGCCCTCAATCGCCAGAGACCGGCTATGGCTATATTCGTCGCGGCGCTCAACAGAGCCCACAAGGCGCCTTTGATGTGGCTGAGTTTGTTGAAAAACCGGACCGGGAGCGCGCCCAACAATATCTAGACAGCGGAGAGTTTTACTGGAACAGCGGCATGTTTTTATTCAAAGCCAATGTCTATTTAAGTGAACTTGAGAAATTTGAACCCGCCATCTATGAAGCCAGCAAGGCCGCTTTTGAAAACAGCCAAAGTGATCTGGACTTCCTGAGAATAGACCGCGATTGTTTTTCCAAGAGCCCCGATATTGCCATCGACTACGCTGTCATGGAGCGAACCGAAAATGCTCGGGTGGTTGCCATGGACGCCGACTGGAACGATCTGGGTTCATGGTCTTCAATGTGGGAGCACGCCGATAAAGATGAAAATGACAACGCCATTCGAGGTGATGTCATCACCGAACAATCCAGCAACAACATCATCTTTGCAGAAGATCGCCTGGTCGCAACAATTGGCGTCGACAATCTGGCAATCATTCAGACAACCGATGCCATTCTCGTCTCTGCAAAAGACCAGGTTCAAGAAGTCAAAACGATTGTGCAACGCCTCAAAAACTTAAAGCGACTGGAAACAGATTTTCATAACAAGGTGCACCGCCCCTGGGGCAACTATGAAGGAATCGCCCTCGGCGATCGCTATCAAGTAAAATGCATCGAGGTGAAACAAGGTTCCAGTCTGTCACTGCAAATGCATCATCACCGCGCAGAACATTGGATTGTGGTAAGCGGAACCGCCGAGGTGACCAAGGGCGAAGAAACCTTTCTGCTAAGCGAAAACCAATCGGTATTCATACCACTGGGGGTTAAACACCGCCTCAGAAACACAGGTGCCATACCACTTCGAATTATTGAAGTGCAATCGGGTAGCTATCTTGGGGAAGATGACATTGTACGTTTTGATGACGTCTATGGGCGGGCGTAAAACCCACCGGGAAACGCACAATAAAAAACCGGTGCAGCCACTGGGCTGCACCGGTTTTTGTCAATAGATCTGCCGTTACTCTCCAGTAACGTTCTCTGCCTGCAGGCCTTTCTGGCCTTCAACCACCTCAAAGGTCACCTTCTGACCCTCTACCAGAGAGCGGCGGCCGCTGCCGTTGATCGCCCGAAAATGTACAAATACGTCTGGGCCCTGTTCGCGCTCAATAAAACCAAAACCCTTGTCATCGTTAAACCACTTCACTACACCTGAAACTAAATCTGCCATTTTATTACCCTTTACCCTTACTATTGTTTTAAAACTACTTGTGAAACAGGTTTCTCAACTCTTAATGTTTATTTTCTCGCACAGACCCATACCGCAGCAACGTCATACCGATATTCACGGTAAACACAGCACGCTCGGCCATTAAAATTAAGGAGAGAAAGGTCCGGACAACTGGACGTATGAGAATAGTGACTTTCATGAAAAAAAGAATCAACACTTGCAATCACGCTGTCGTAATATAATTCGTTAAAATAGTCTACACCAAGTTCGGTCTATAAAACCACCCGTCAGTCGCATTTATTCAGTGGGCATTTTTTCAACCGGATTTTCGATAAAATCATCTAAATTGTCGCCTAGAACTTCTCTATAATGATTGGTTAAAAAGCGTAGGGCTTCCGGCTTATCATCGGCCAGATCATCGGTGTTAGACGCCACCACAAACGCACTGAAACGCGCGCTGGCATATTGCAAGGCCGAATTTATCTGGTCAGGCCCCTCTTCTTCAGCCCGTGTATTGGCAAGCTCAATAAGCTCGTCCACCAATTCCCAAAACCGCTCTTCCTTCTTAGGTGTACTCATGTCTTACTTTCTCCAAACTAGAGACTACAATCCCATCGCTTCACGTATCAGCGAATTCTTTACAAGCGGCACATTATTGAGAGTGCCCATTCCTTCGTTGCGCAGCCACCGCAGTGTTACATCATCACTGCCAAACAAACGCTTAAAGCCTTCCATCAAACCCATCATAGCCAGGTTATTACCCCTGCGTCGACGCTGGAACCGGCGAAGGATCTGCTCATCGCCCAGCGCAATGGAACGTTTACTCGCCCTTACAATTTCCTCTGACAATACCTCACAATCAAGCAAACCCAGATTCACCCCTTGCCCCGCCAGGGGGTGGAGAGTATGGGCCGCGTCTCCAATCAATGCGACTCCCGCTTTGAAATATTTCGTCGCATGGCGCTGATGCAAGGGAATACAATAACGTTTTTCCACTTGTGTCACTGCACCCAGTCGGTGTTCAAATGATTGGGCTAACGACAAACAAAAGTCGTCATCACTCAATGCCATTAATTGATCAGCCAAAGACTCATCGGCAGACCAGACAATTGAGCTTGCACTCGCTCTATGATCTTCGCAGGACAAGGGCAGAAAAGCCAAAGGTCCCGTTTCTAGAAACCGCTGATAGGCCGTCTGTTGATGGGGTTTTTCGGTATATACCGTAGTGACAATAGCCTTTTGACCATAGGCCCACTCTCTGGTGGGTAGATTAACAAGCTCGCGCACTCTGGAGTGAGCACCATCGGCAGCAACCAGAAGTTTGCCCCGCAATGGCTCACCAGACTCCAGTAACACCGTCACTCCCTCGCCCTGCGAGTCTTCGTGTGGCAGCAATACCTGCTCCACTTTCGCCGGACGCAGCACGGTAATCGATGTTTCTTTTTCCACGGCATCCAAGACAGACGATAACACCACACTGTTTTCCACAATGTGTCCGAGACAAGGTTGCTGAACTTGTCCGCAGTTAAAATCGATGCGACCGGTACCCTCCGCGTCCCAGACCTGCATATCCATGTAGGGGGACACTCGCTGCCTCTTCATGTCCGCCCATACATTGAGCGTTTCAAACAGCTGCTGAGAATGCGGCGTCAGCGCAACAACCCTCGGATCAAAATGTGTCAAATCCGGCGCGCCGCCGGCCGGGCTCGCCTCGACAAGAGCCACTTTCAAAGCGTTTTCCGCCGAGTGAATGGCCAGGGAAAGCGCAAAGCTTGCGCCTACCAGACCTGCCCCCACAATGATGACATCGTAATTAGCGTGGTTCTCAGTGCTCATCACCTTGTACCTCGCTTTGCAATGGCCGCTGAATAAGCCTGAACACCCGCGCGACCCATTGATTGCCTGGAGAACAGCGCTTTGCCAGGCGGTAATAATTCCAGCCCTAAAAATCCCAATTGACGCAGAACCGACAAGGGTAAGTCGCTGCGGGAAAACACCTTGGTCACAGAGTCACTAAAGGAAATAGTTGCTTGCTGATCCAGAGCCTGTCCCTTCTCATAGGCCTGTAATGTTTCAATGTTACCCATGACTTCTTTTGGATGCGCCGCCAATACTGCACATAAGTTTGCACAATCTCGCAAAGCCAGGTTGAACCCCTGACCGGCAACCGGGTGTAAAAAATGAGCCGCATTTCCCAACAAGACAAGATTAGACCGTACCTGCTCACAGGCTTCCGTCAACTGCAGAGGGTATGCTGATCGGGTGCCAACGCTACAGACAAGCCCCCGACGAAAGCCAAATCGATCCTGTAATCGCCTGGCAAAAACCTCTTCAGGTAAGGCCAACACCTCCTCACTCTGCCGGGAGGGAACCGTCCAAACCAGGGCGCTGCGCTGCCGCCCCTCAAAGGGTCGCAGGGGCAGAAGTGCCATCGGCCCTTCATCAGTAAAGCGCTCATAAGCAATATTGTTGTGATCTTGATCAAACCCCACATTACTAATAATGGCGTGCTGCCTATAGTCTTCAACACGAGTGCCGATGCCCAGCCGCTTGCGCAATGGGGAGTCTCCGCCGTCGGCAATCACGGCTAATCGTACCTGGGTACTTTGAACACCGCTCCCATCCTCCAGCGTGAGCTTTGCGGCACCTTTTATTGGCGTGAGTGCTTTGACCGTCACGGGAGCTAAAACCGTGACGTTTTCCAGAGTCTGCAAATGAGATAACAGAACTCGCCCCATCCAGGCATTTTCGAGAACCTGCCCTACGGCAGGTAAACCAAACTCCTTGGCGTCGATGAGCGTTCCCCCGGGCAGCCCCCGGTCTGATACATGCACCTGTTCTATTGCACAGGCCTGCGCCTTGAGTTTTTCCCACAGGCCAGCAGAGCGCAAAATATCAACACTACCACTGGCAAGTGCAGTGGACCTTGCATCGAAACTTGGCTGGTACAAGGTGGGGGATTGATCATCCCCCCGGGCCATTGGGTGGGATTCGATCAACACAATATGCCAGTCGGGACGCAAAGTATTCAACAGGGCAGCAAAACTCGCCCCAACCATACCTCCGCCGATAATGGCTAAATCAAATGAGGGCGATATCTTCAAACACGTCTACCTTCTGCATCACTTGTTCAATGTCTTCTACTGTTTTTGGCGCTGTGGTCAGCAATTGGCAGGCCTCTTTTGTGACGATCACGACATCCTCAATACGAATGGCCATGCCTCTCCACTTCTTGGCAACAGATTCATCATCCGAGGCAATATAGATGCCCGGCTCCATGGTCATAACCATTCCCGGCTCTAATACACGCCACTGCTCACCCACTTTGTAGTCGCCAACATCGTGAACATCAAGCCCAATCCAGTGGCCAATCCTGTGCATATAAAAACGTTTATAGGCGCCCGAGGCAATCAACTCGTCGACGTCGCCTTCAAGCAGCCCAAGACGCACCAGGCCCGCTGTGGCGACTTTGACCGATATCTCATGGGGGTCATCCCAGTGGCTACCGGGTTTAATCACTTCCAGTGCGGCATTTTGCATGTCTAACACTAATTCATACAGTGCCCGCTGGGCCACGCTGAATTTGCCGCTGACGGGAAATGTGCGGGTAAGGTCCGCTGCGTAACCCTTGTATTCACAACCCGCATCAATCAGCACTAAATCTCCATTGCGCAGGGTTTCTGAATTGTTGATGTAATGCAAAATACACGCATTCTTTCCGCCGCCAACAATCGTGGTGTAGGCAGCATGTCTCGCGCCATTAATCGCAAACTCATGCAATATCTCAGCTTCCAGCTGATACTCCATGACGCCGGGTTTACAGGCCTGCATTGCCCGAACATGGGCTTTACTGGTTATTTCACCCGCCTTCGCCATGACCTTCTGCTCGGCCGCACTTTTGAACAGGCGCATGTCATGTAACAAATGATCCAGGTCCAGAAACTCACCCGGGGGGTGGGCGCCACTTTCAACCATCGCCCTTAGACTGTTAACCCACTCCATTAAATGCTGATCAAAACTGGCGTCTTTACCCAGCGAATAATAAACACGTTCCCGCCCTTCAAGCAGGCCCGGTAAGATATCGTCAATATCCTCAATCGGGAATGCATCGTCAGCACCCAATTTGGCACAGGCCCCCGCGGGCCCCATTAAACAGCCGTCCCACATTTCTTTGGCAGGGTCTTTCTCTTTGCAAAACAGAACGTATTCGCCGTACTCCCTTCCGGGCAATAAAACCAATACTGCATCAGACTCTTCAAAGCCCGTGAGATAGAAAAAGTCACTGTCTTGTCGAAAATGATAATCGGTATCACGACTGCGGACTTTCTCTCTGGCCGCAGGTAAAACGGCGATACTATTGGGCTCCATCAACCCCATCAGGTTACTGCGGCGGCGGGCATATTCCTTTTTGGTGATGGTCATTGACGTCTCTCGCTTAATACCGGCGTGACTAGTGCAGCGTACTGCCCTGACTTCCACTCGGCTTATCTTTAACAGAGGGGGCCTCCATTGTGCACTCGGCGTGAACCGTAATGGCTGCGATCCGAACATACTCGACCACTTCCATAAAATCCGCCTCACTGCTTTCACTGTCTTCCTCTGTACCTATCTGAACAATGGCCGCCAGATCCCGTACCGCATCTGTGACATCGGCAGACAAAGTACGATCGCCGCTAATCCCCGCACTGCCAAACCCGGTCAAAAAGCCATGGCACCACTGACCGAGGCATTCCGCACGCATACCCAGATCCGCATCATCATCAGGCAATAACAGCTGCAATCCGAACTCCGCCTCTTCCAGCTGCCCTTGGGTTGCAGTAAAGACGGCACTTAACATCTCATCGGTGTGCTCGTCCGGTGTAGAGGTTAAGTCCAGAAATTCCACCGCGTCTTTGCTCCATTGAGCAAGCTCAATTTTTGCTCCCCCGGCCAGCTTGCCGCAAACCAACCCCTGGAGTTCTGATGGGGAGTTGATGGCGCCGAGAGATAGCAGGGAATCGCAGAAAATATCGAAGCGTGGCAAAGAATGGGATGTACTCATTAGGGACCTCTGTTTTTAATGCCAACATGCTATCACGAAACCTTGGCCCTGGGCTTGACGGCTCACGACAAAGGATGGGGTTTTTTCGGTTTCAGAACAAAAAAAGCTAGAACTTTTCGTGATATACCACTTACTTCAAAGAATTTACATTAACAAAGATTGACCCCCATCACTGCGAACTCTATAGTAGTGAATAGATTAATCTTTAGCCGAAAAATTATGTCTGATAAACATTTGCACTCACTCGAAGCCAAGCTGGATCAGCTCTTAGTTATTTGCACTCGACTTGATCGGGAGAATAAAGAGTTGAAAGAGCGTGAATCTAATTGGTTACACGAGCGCACGCGGCTCATCGAAAAAAATGAGTTGGCTCGCAACCGTGTTGAAGCGATGATCGGCCGTCTCAAAAGCATGGAGACGGAAGCCTGAGGGCGGTATAGAGAGTTGGCGCTATGAGCAATGAAAGCATCTTTGTAAAAATACTCGATAAAGACTATCAAGTCGCATGCCCTCCCGGGCAGGAGCAGGCACTGATGGAATCGGCACGCACTCTGGATGATCGCATGCGCGCCATTCGCAGCACCGGCTCTGTCATTGGCCTGGAACGCATCGCCGTGATGGCGGGGCTCAACCTCAGCCACGAATTGCTGGACGCCAACCAGAATGCCACCTCCCAGGGTCTGGAGGAGAAAACACTGAAAGAATTGAGTGAAAAAATTGATCGAGCTCTCGAGAGTTTCTCTTAAAACCCTTATAATGAGCCTAGCCCTGGTGTGTTGGCTAGTCGATAAGTCCTCGAGCCGATAATCTGTAACCGGAGGTTACTCGCTGATGTTGATGTGCATGTCCGCGCGACGGAAAGCCTAATTCATTTCAGTAACCACCACCTTGAACCATCGGGTTCAAGGCCAA
>CAJWCA010000075.1 GCA_913020395.1 uncultured Cellvibrionales bacterium
GCTGCAGGCGTCGGCGTGTTGTCACGGTCCGGAAATTCCCCCATCCACCGAGAATGACATTCAGCGGTTTAACCGCCGGGCGCCCATCAATACCAATCATGTTCATATTGACTCTATAGGTACGCTCAAGATCGGTACTGGCAAAGAGATGGTTCATCAACTGGTCAATATCGATTCTGTTTGATCTCGGTGTGATCACTAATCGAGTGGGGTTTTCATGATCGGACTCATCGCGCAGATCTGCCACCATTGGCAGCTTCTTAGCCTGCATCTGGCTGGCAATTTGCTCGAGAACCTTAGCTCCGCTGACCTGATGGGGCAGAGCAGTAACAATAACGTCACCCTCTTCCCGCGACCAAATGGCCCGCATACGTAAACTGCCTCGCCCTGTCTCGTACAACTTTTGAAGATCAGCCCGAGGGGTAATAATTTCCGCATCCGTGGGCATATCAGGGCCCTGGATGTGCTCACAAAGCTCTGCGACACTTGCCTTCGGGTCCTCGAGTATGTGAATAGTTGCACTCACCACCTCCCGAAGATTGTGCGGTGGAATATCAGTGGCCATTCCCACGGCAATACCCGTTGTGCCATTCAAAAGAATGTTGGGTACTCGGGCAGGCAGAACAGAGGGTTCCTCCATTGTGCCATCAAAATTCGGCTCCCAGTCGACCGTGCCCTGGCCAAGCTCTTCCAGAAGCGCCTCACTGTACTTGGTTAAACGTGACTCGGTGTATCGCATGGCCGCAAAAGACTTAGGGTCATCCGGCGAACCCCAGTTGCCCTGCCCATCAACCAGCGGGTAGCGGTAGGAAAATGGCTGGGCCATCAACACCATGGCTTCATAGGATGCGGAGTCGCCATGTGGGTGATACTTACCAATCACATCACCCACTGTGCGCGCAGATTTTTTAAATTTAGCGGTTGCCTTTAATCCCAGCTCACTCATGGCGTACACGATGCGACGCTGAACGGGTTTCAGCCCGTCGCCAATATTTGGCAGCGCCCTGTCCAGGATCACATACATGGAATAGTCCAAATACGCTTTTTCTGTGTATTCCTTAATAGAGATACGCTCGTCCGCTTCTTGCACGGTCACTACATCGGTCATTCCGCTTCCTACTCTTTTATGTGTTTGCGTCGGGCTCGACGCTCAATCGCTAGAAGGCTTATACCAAAACCCCGCGTCCTCATCAATCAACCTCACCAAATTCACTGAGTCCGAGGCTAGTGCACCCACACCCTCGATAGTCTATAGTCTGGTAAAAGTACCTAAAGGAAGGGTTCGTCGGCCACCGGCTGCAATGCGGCGACTGCCCACTCACACTACGACAAGGATCCCTCCATGAAAGCTTCCGATCTAATGGTTAAATGCCTGGAAGAAGAAGGTATAGAGTATATATTTGGCGTTCCGGGCGAAGAGAATGCCGACTTTATGATGTCGCTCGAAAAATCAGACAAAATCCGTTTTGTCCTGGTTCGGCACGAACAGGGCGCCGCGTTCATGGCTGAAATCTATGGCCGACTCACAGGCAACCCGGCGGGCTGTCTCGGCACGCTCGGCCCCGGTGCAACCAACCTGATAACCGGTGTTGCCGACTCCAATATGGACCGCGCGCCCATGTTGGTACTCACAGGCCAGGGGGCATCTACTCGCCTGCACAAAGAATCACACCAGGTAATGGACGTTGTTGATATGTTCAAGCCGGTGACCAAATGGGCGACTACCGTCTGGCACCCGGAGAATATTCCCGAGATTGTTCGAAAAGCCGTGCGATTGGCGCGCACTGAAAAACCCGGGGCCGTTCACATTGAACTGCCGGAAGACATTGCGAAAATCCCCGTCGACAAAACACCTTTGGAGGTGAATAAGTTCCGTCGACCCGTTCCGGCCGATAAAATCATCGATCTCGCCTGGGACCGAATCAAGGCGGCCAAGCGCCCAGTGATTATTGCCGGTAACGGTTGTATTCGCCGGCGTGCGAGCAAGCAACTCCGATTGCTGTGTGAGGCCACAGGGATTGGTGTGATCAGCACCTTTATGGCCAAGGGCTGCGTCGACATGGACGCCCCCTATTGCCTCTATACCATTGGTCTCGGCTCAAAAGATATTCCCGCCTGTGCGGTCGATAACGCCGACCTGGTCATTACCTTAGGTTACGACATGGTCGAGTATCACCCGAAACTCTGGAATGAAGAGAATGCCAAGCCTGTTATCCATATCGATTTTTTACCTGCTGAGATAGACGAAGACTACCAGCCAGACATCGAGGTCGTGGGCGACCTGGCACATGCACTATGGATGCTCAATGAGCGTATCAATGCAGATGACGGCTGGTCTTTTGAACTGGAGCAGCAAGCCGCTGTTAGACGAGACATGGGCGCCGAACTTGCCCAATACAAAGATGACCAAACCGAGAATGCTACACGCCCGCAAAAAGCCCTCTGGGATGCCCGCGAAGTCATGGGACCCGAGGATATTCTGCTCTCGGATGTCGGGGCACATAAAATGTGGATTGCCCGACACTACCAATGCCATGAACCCAATACCTGTCTGATACCTAACGGCTTTTGCAGCATGGGTTTTGCCCTGCCCGGCGCAATCGCCGCGGCCCTGATTCACCCCGAACGCAATGTATTGGGTATTTGTGGTGACGGTGGCTTCCTGATGAATATGCAAGAAATGGAAACCGCACGCAGGCTTAACCTGAACCTCACTATCATGGTCTGGGAAGACGGAGGGTACGGCCTGATTGGCTGGAAACAAACCAATGAATTTGGCCGGCACACGGATTTGTCTTTTGGCAATCCCGACTGGGTACAAATGGCTCAATCCTTTGGCTGGCACGGTCACCTGGTGCCAAACTCCGCCGATCTACAGGATGTGTTGAGGCAATCTTTCACTGAGGAGGGGCCCAGCTTGATCGTGGTGCCCATCGACTACCGTGAAAATACCTTACTGACAAAACGCCTGGGGGAGATGAGTTGCCCGATTTAATCGGGTACTCTTAAAGAACAGGGGGCGCTTATGCGCCCCAACCGGCAGGCTTGAGGTCTCTCTATGGCAAACCACACTCGCGAAAACTGTAACAAAAACACTGCAAGGCCTTGTTTTAGAAGCGTTTTTTCTTTGTTTTTTGCCTGCCTTTTTGCATTCCCCGGCTCCCTCCTCTCTGCCGGAGAAATATATAAATCCGTAGATGCACAGGGAAGGGTGACCTATTCAGACAGAAAGTCTAATGACAAGGCGGAACCGGTCAATCTACCTACAGTCAATACTCAGCCAGCCCTGAAGACCCGCAGCACCTCCAACAAATCTAATCAGACGGCGGTGCCGAACTACACCGTTGAGATCCTCAGCCCCGCCAGCGGCACCACCTTTCATGCCGACCAACGCACAATTAATGTGCAATTCAGCGTCAACCCCAAGTTCGGTTCGAACCTGACCGTGCAGGCTATTCTCGACGGCGCTCCCTATGGTGGCGAGTTTCACGACATTGAGCTCAACCTCTCAGGTCTAGACAGAGGGGAGCACTCATTGAACATCATTCTGCGGAATGAAAATGGGGAAATTTTAACCCAGTCACAAACTATCGTGCTCTATGTAAAACGACCTTCCGTTAACATGCCCGTTCGCAAAAACTCCTAAGCACAAACGTCCTCAATTGGTGCGCCAATAAGATCCCCTCTTCCGCTTGCACCAACTTGGTGCAAGGCCGCTGGGTTTACGCTATGCTTTCTCTTAGAGGCCCCGTAAAACCGCATGCTGCCAAATTGGTAAGCATCTTGCTAACTAGATCTAGTGGAAAGGTCAGCAACATGGGGAAATCCCTCTCGCTGTTTTGCTAAACGGGCATTACAGAGACCTAAATACGCGCGCCGGCACCCGAGAATGACAAAAGATTCAAGCTACAAACAATTGCTCGACAGCCTCAGCACTGCCGTTATCGTGGTCGACGACAAACTGCGCTTTGTTCACCTGAACCCAGCTGCAGAAGTGCTGTTAGCCGTGAGTGCAGCCCGTGTGCTCGCAGAACCTTTGACGGCCTACTTCCATGAATCTGAGGCCGCCGTTGACGCCCTATATGACGCCCACACACGTTCAATCAGCTACACCAAGCGCAGAGCCCACTGGCAATTAGTTCATGGCGAAAAACTCACGGTGGACTATACCGTGACACCGATCAGCGAAAGTGAAATGCTTCTCATCGAAGTGCAACCGCTCGATCGCCTCTTACGCATTAGCCGCGACGAATCCATTATCGCGGCCCAGGAAACAACCCGGAATCTGGTCCGGGGAATGGCCCATGAGATTAAAAACCCTCTAGGGGGGATTCGGGGCGCCGCGCAGCTTTTAGAACGAGAATTGCACAAACCCGATTTGGCAGAATATACCAACATTATCATCGAAGAAGCTGACAGACTCCGCAATCTGGTCGACAAAATGCTGGGGCCCAATCAACCCATGCGGGCTGCCCCTCTCAACATCCACGAGGTTCTGGAGCGTGTCGCTGCGTTAATTGAAGTAGAAAGCAACAAAGATATTCAGCTGATTAGAGACTACGACCCCAGCATCCCCGATTTAGAAGGCGACAAGGAATTACTGATTCAGTCGGTATTGAATATTGTTAGAAATGCAATGCAAGCATTACAGGAAAATAAAACACCCGATAATACCAGCGGCAAAATAACCCTGCGGACTCGCATTCAACGCCACTTCACCGTTGGCAGTATTTATCATCCGCTGGTCTGTCGAATCGAAATCTCTGACAACGGACAGGGCATCGATGCAAAATTTATTGAAGAAATTTTTTATCCCATGATTTCAGGTCGGGCAGAAGGCACAGGCCTGGGTTTGGCCATTTCACAACAATTGATCAACCAACACCAGGGGCTCATCGAATGCGAAAGTGTTGTTGGCTGCACTACGTTTTCGATCCATCTCCCCATGAGTTTTCAGGACCCTAGCGAACAGGACATTCATCATGCAAAAGCCAAATAGAGTCTGGATCATCGACGACGACAGATCCATTCGATGGGTACTGGAAAAAGCATTGCAGCAAGCGGGTATGGATACTCAAAGTTTTGACAGTGCTGATGCGGCACTAAAGCAGCTCGACAGCGATCAGCCGGACACCATCATCAGCGACATTCGAATGCCCGGCATGGACGGCTTGGGCCTGCTGAGCAAGCTCAATGAACAGCACCCGGATTTGCCCGTGATTATTATGACGGCCCATTCGGATCTCGACAGCGCCGTCTCTGCCTATCAAGGGGGAGCATTTGAATATTTGCCAAAACCTTTTGATGTCGATGAAGCCGTTGCCGTGACTCAACGAGCCCTGGCCCACGCTTTGGAGCAACGCTCGGAAATGCCGGGAGAAGAACCGGAAATTGACACAGAGATCATCGGCGAAGCGCCTGCGATGCAGGAAGTATTTCGTGCAATTGGACGGCTGTCCCAATCAAACATCACAGTGTTGATTAACGGTCAGTCAGGAACCGGTAAAGAATTAGTCGCACAGGCACTGCACCGCCACAGCCCCCGACGTAAACATCCATTTATCGCGTTGAATATGGCGGCGATTCCAAAAGACCTGATTGAGTCAGAATTATTTGGCCATGAAAAAGGCGCCTTCACTGGCGCGGCCACTCTCAGGCAGGGCCGGTTTGAGCAAGCCAATGGTGGCACACTATTTCTCGATGAAATTGGTGATATGCCCGCCGATACACAAACTCGCCTACTGCGCGTGTTGGCCGATGGAGAGTTCTATCGCGTTGGAGGGCACACACCCGTCAAAGTCGACGTCCGCATCATTGCAGCGACACACCAGGACCTTGAAAACCTGGTGGCAGACAACCGATTCCGAGAGGATTTGTTTCACCGCCTCAATGTGATTCGCATCCATATTCCCAAGCTGTCCGAACGCCGGGAAGACATTCCCAAACTGGCGCAGTTCTTTTTCAAAAAGGCGGCCAATGAACTGGGGGTAGAACCCAAGTTGTTGCTCCCGGATACCGAAGAGTATTTGTGCAAATCAGAATGGCAAGGCAATGTGCGCCAACTCGAGAATACCTGCCGATGGATCACAGTGATGGCCGCCAGCAGAGAAATTCATATCGAAGACTTGCCACCAGAAATGCTGGAAAAACAAAGCAGCGATCAACCTGCTGTCGATTGGGACAAGGCACTTCGCCACTGGGCTGACCAAGCGCTGGCCCGCGGCCAAAACGATATTTTGAGCGAGGCCGTACCCACCTTTGAGAAAGCCTTGATTGAAACGGCCCTGAAACATACTGCCGGGCGCAAGAGAGATGCCGCTAACTTATTGGGCTGGGGACGAAATACTCTGACACGCAAACTCAAAGAGTTAAACATGTCAGAGAATGACAACGCTGATGAGAACTAAGTCATTACACCGTGAGGTGTTTGCTGATGGGCAGCTCTCTGATTCTGGGGCCGCCCGCCGCAACAATCGCGTTGGCAACGCTGGCGGAAACGGGTGGCACACCAGGTTCGCCGACACCACCCGGAATTTCACTTCCCTCCAGTAATGTGACGCTAATTGAGGGCGACTGATTCATTCTTAACACGGGAGTATCGTGGAAGTTTGAATTGGTGACAGCCCCTTCTTTAACTTTTATCTCTCCCATTAACGCAATGCTTAAACCAAAAATAACCGCGCCTTCCATTTGAGATTTAACCCGGTCGGGGTTCACGACAAATCCACAGTCAGCCAAACAATGCACCTCTAAAACCGAAACCTTGCCTTCGTGAACTCTTACTTTGCTGGCGATAGCGACATAGCTGACAAAACTGCGGTGAATGGCCAGCCCCCAACCTTCATTGGCCGCCGTCTTTGCACCCCAACCCACTGAATCGGTCAGTGTTTTAAGCGCAGTTCTAAAGCGTGTGATCTCGATCGGATATTTCTCGAGTGTCTCACCATAGTTGCTATAGGTCGCGCCTTCTTTGTTTGGGTCTAATAAGTCTCTGTCGCCCAAAAGCTCCAGCAACAAGTCTTTACTATCGGTGCCGGTAGCAATAGCCATTTCGTCTACAAAACTGCCGAGCGCAAAGGCGTGGTGAATATTGGACACAGAACGCACCCAGCCAATTCGAATGTGTGGATCTGCCCGGTGGCGTTGCATACGAATATTTTCAATATCGAATGGCATATCGCTGAAACCCAGCGAGACTTCGCCATCCGATGGATAAATCGCGGAGAGATTCCAATTGGAGCTTATCGATGGAAATGCCGTGCGCGCCTCGATGGCTTTTACCCGGCCCTTATCATCAAATGCAGCGCGGAATTGCTGAGCACTGATCGCGTGAAAATAATCAAATTGAAGATCGTCCTCTCGTGTCCACGTGACTTTAACCGGCTTGCCTCCAAGCTGACGAGATAACAGGGCGGCTTCAACCGAATAATCCGGCTTCGATTTTCGTCCAAAACCCCCGCCTAACAGTGTGACATTCACTACAACCTGTTCAGGTTTTAAATTTAACTTGGCCGCAACCGTATCCCGAGTCGATTGGGGTGTCTGTGTGCAGGCCCAAATTTCTGCCCCGCTCTCGGTAACAATTGCTGTTGCCGCATTCGGCTCCATGGTCGAGTGTGGCAAATAAGGCACCGTATATTGTGCACTTATCTGGTGGGAATTTTCAGAAAACGCTTTATCCACATCTCCCTTTGCCCGAACAACCTGTCCGTCACTTTTAAGGCTTTGTTTGAGCGTTTCAAGATAGGCATCTGAATCGTGGCTTCCGTTTTTACCCGCATCCCATTCCAGCTTCAGCTTCTGCCGCCCTTGATGGGCGGCCCAGGTATTGCTGGCAATCACTGCCACACCTGGCAGCGCGCTAAAGGCAGCAGGCAGAGGTGTTGGCTCTATGGTCAAAACATCCAACACTCCGCTGACCGATTTACTGGCTTTGCTGTCGAGGCTCTTAAGCGTTCCTCCCAGTACTGGGCATCGCTGTATGCTGGCGTAAACCATGCCGGGCAAATCGACATCGATTCCGTATTCAGTATCCCCGGTCAAGTATTTGGGTAAATCCACCGCCGGCACAGGCTTGCCAATATATTTAAATTCGTCTTTCGTTTTTAAATGTAACTCGGCAGTTTTTGGCATCGGCAGACTGGCAGCCGCTGCGGCGAGTTCACCAAATCGCAGAGACTTTTTCGTTCGAGCATGCACCACTTTATGATTTTTCGCTCGACATTCTCCGGCGGGCACACCCCATTGTTTCGCTGCCGCTCGTTCCAACATCAGGCGAGCGGTTGCCCCCATTTCACGCATCACAGAATAGAAGTGACGAACACTTCTTGAGCCGTCGGTATTCTGGCTACCGTATTCATTGTTTGCCAGACCCTGCACCACTGACACTTGCGCCCAGTCAGCCTCAAGTTCATCGGCGACCACCTGCGGCAAGCCGGTGCGAATCCCCTGCCCCATTTCTGAGCGGTGAGCCACAATATAAACTTGGTCATCCGGTGCTATCTGTACAAATAAATTAAAAGCCAATGCGTCATCGGGTGTTCCCGGCGGCACCGACAATAGCTTTTTTTCAGATGCCATTGCGGACAAGGGTGCACCTAACATTATTCCCCCGGACGCCAGGCCCGTTAATTGTAGGAAGTGTCGACGAGAGACCTGTGATATATCTGCCATGATTATTTTCCTCCCTGAATTTCTGCGGCGCGCTTAATGGCACTGCGAATGCGGGGATAGGTGCCACACCGACAAATATTGCCCGACATGGCGGTATCGATATCATCGTCTCCAGGAGCCGCATTGTAAGCAAGCAAGGCGCTCGCACTCATCATCTGCCCAGACTGACAATAGCCACACTGGGGAACATTGTGTTCTGCCCACGCTTGCTGCACTGGGTGAGAGCCGTCGCTTGAGAGCCCTTCAATCGTGGTTAGCTGCGCGTCTTTGGCGGCAGACACTGGTGTGATACACGCGCGAATAGGCTGACCATTGAGATGCACCGTGCAAGCCCCGCAAAGCCCCTGGCCACAACCAAACTTTGTACCTTTTAACTTCAAGAGATCTCTGAGTGCCCATAGTATCGGCATATCGGGATCGGCATCCAGGGAATGGGACGCGCCATTAATGCTGAGTGTTATCATTATTTTCTCCAAACGACTGCAGTTGATCTTGAGTATCAATGTCGATCGATGCTGAAGGCATCGACACTGTGAGGGTGTCACTAGCATAGCGACTTATCAGCTTTTTTGCGCCCCTGTCACCGTACAATTGTTTCAGTTCATCGAAATACCGAGAGGGAAATAGGGCCGGCACTCCCACGGTTTGACGGTAACGGGCACACACAATCTTCCTCTCCCGCGTTGCTTGATCCAACTGCCGCCACCTATCGATAATATTCCCAAGCTCCTTCACAGTGACGGATACCTGATCGACCACCAACACTAATACAGCCTCTACATCCGACGGCAGTGCATGAATTCCTGCGGCGAGGGAACTGCCCATTCCCTCTCGCCAGCCCTCGTGATTGTGCAGGGCCACCTTAGTTTCCTTAATGAGCTCGTGACATTGCCGCTCGATCAGTTCTGCCCTCGCCCCCAGTACTAATGTGGTCGCGCCAGGAGTCAGAACATGCGCCTGCATTAACACACGCTCAAGCAGCGTTTCTTTGCCCACAGAAGCAAGCTGCTTACAGGACTCAAAACGACGACTTTCGCCTGCAGCGAGTATCAATGTATGTAAAACTGCCATTGACTGAAATCTTAATGATAGAAAAGGAAGTGTGTTGCCCCATACTAACCCATCAGGTCAAAGGCAAAAAGAAGGGACCCACTGCAACACCTCACCTTAATCTAAAACCGCATCTTGATCTAAAATTGGCAGGCACAAAAAAACCACCCGCAGGTGGTTTTTTAACGGCTTAGCTAAGCAGAATTAATTTACAGTGGGCTCTGCATCAGCCTGACCTTCACCCTGTGCTTCAGCTTGCTGACGGGCCTGTTGAACAGCCTGAACAAACAGCGCATCAAAGTTGATGGGTGGCAACATCAACGCGGGGAAAGAACCTTTAGTGACGATATTGTCGATAGCTTCGCGCACATAAGGGAACAGAATATTGGGACAAGTGGTGTTCAACACCTGTGCCAGGGCCTGGTTTTCCAGTCCGGCAATCAAGAACAAACCGGCCTGCTGAACTTCAATCAGGAATGCGGTTTCTTCGCCAATCTTAACGGTGATAGTTAAGGTCAACACCACTTCATAATTGGAGTCATCAATTTTGTTGGTCTTGGTATTAAGCTCTTGATTAACCTTGGGCTGCCATTGTTGCTTAAAGGCTTCGATACCCATTGGGGCTTCAAATGAGAGGTCTTTGATGTAGACGCGTTGTACATTGAACTGCTGGCCAGCGTCTTGAGCTGCGCCCTCACCTGCTGATGGTTCCGCTGCTGTGTCAGTCTTATTTTCTTCAGCCATGTTATTGCCCTATTTACCTATTTTTCTGGTTAGCTTGAGTTTTGTTTTCACTTGATCAAGGTGATTTATTGGGGTGCACCTAGAGATTTCAACCCTAGGCCGCCGCATTTTCTAAAAGTTTGTCCAACTTGCCTGTACGATCCAGAGCCCAGAGGTCATCAAACCCCCCGACATGGGTATCGCCTACCCAGATCTGTGGGACAGTCTGGCGTCCGCTCTTCTGCATCATTTCCACCCGGCGCTGCGGCTGGGAACTCAAATTGATATCGGTAAATGTCGCCCCTTTACTCTTCAGGAGCCTTTTGGCCCGAATGCAGTAAGGGCACACCATGGTCGAATACATTAAAACATTGCTCATAAAATTCTACTTCTGTACAACGGGTAAGTTCTGGGCTTGCCATTCGGTCATGCCCCCTTCGAGACGACAGACCTCAAAACCTTCTTCTTTCAACATTTTGCCTGCCGCGCCTACATGCTGACCCATTTTGTCTGCCAAAATGATCGTAAGGGCTTTGTGCGGATTCAGCTCCGGGAGGCGATCTTTTAATTTGCCATGGGGAATGCCCAGAGCGTCGACAATGTGGCCGGCTTTATATTCATCACTTGCACGCAAATCGACCAACACAGCCTCATCTCGATTCAGCAGGCGAGTGGCTTCATGGGCACTAACACCGCGACCTCCCTTGGCCTTCTCTCTCCACATATAGACATAGATAAGCACCAACAATGTACTAACCAACAACCACTGTTCACTGACAAAGATAAAAACATCCACGACTTTCTAGTTCCTTTATCGCTGGGATAGGGCGTGCTGTGCCCGAAAAGCGGCGAAGTATACACCCTCGTCTATTTCTTAACCACCGGCAGGGGGTGAACGGTGGGTCATTTACGACTGGGCAATAGCGAGACCAGCCCCAAACCTGTAGAATTCCCCCTTCCTACAATTCTCCTTCTGCGAGTGAAATACGACCCACCATGACCCATGCTAAGAAACCGCTTGTTCTTTTGATTCTGGATGGCTTTGGCTATTCTGAAAACCCTGACCACAACGCCATTCACACCGCCTCCACCCCAGTTTTCGACCGACTCTGGTCAGGCACGCAGAAAACGCTGATCCACACCTCCGGCCTTGAGGTCGGTCTGCCCGAAGGCCAAATGGGCAATAGTGAAGTGGGGCATATGACCCTGGGCGCCGGCCGGGTGGTCTATCAAAATTTCACCCGCATCAACAAAGCGATTGCCGACGGAGATTTTTTTGACAATGCGGTCTACGCCAAAGCAATAGACAAAGCCGTCAGTGCTGGCAAAGCGGTTCATATCAT
The DNA here is from genome assembly GCA_913020395.1 of uncultured Cellvibrionales bacterium. Classification (GTDB taxonomy): domain Bacteria; phylum Pseudomonadota; class Gammaproteobacteria; order Pseudomonadales; family Cellvibrionaceae; genus CAJWCA01. Next base: position 11,790 of record CAJWCA010000075.1, read on the forward strand.
GGGCTTGACCTCTGCAGGTGGCGTTCACAGCCATACCGATCACTTCCTGGCTATTGCAGACATGGCCGCCCAGCGGGGGGCCAAACAAGTTTACGTTCATGCCATGCTCGACGGCAGGGATACACCACCGCGCAGTGCGGAAGCCCCCCTGCGCAGTATTGATGCAAAATTGCGTGAAAAAGGTGTGGGCCGAATTGCCACCCTGTGTGGTCGCTTTTTTGCTCTCGACCGCGACCAGCGCTGGGACCGGGTACAAAAAGCGTATGACCTGATGACCACCGGCACAGCAGAATACACCGCAACGTCAGTTCAGGCCGGTCTCGATGCGGCCTATGCCAGGGGCGAGAACGACGAATTTGTAGAAACAACTGCCATCGTGGGCGACGGTGAGGCTCCGGTTTCCATCCAGGACGGCGATGCCTTGTTATTTATGAACTTTCGTCCAGACCGGGCCCGCCAAATCACCCGTGCTTTTATCGACCCGGCATTTGACGGTTTTGCGCGAGCCGCACAACCCAAGCTTGCTGAATTTGTAATGACGACGGAATACGCTGCAGATATCGATACTCCCTGCGCCTTTCCGCCCGAGCCCCTGATCAACTCGTTTGGTGACTATTTATCCCAGCAGGGGCGTACCCAGCTTCGGATTGCCGAAACCGAGAAATATGCCCATGTCACGTTCTTTTTCAGCGGCGGCCAGGAAGCACTCTACGAGGGTGAAGATCGCATTCTAGTGCCTTCACCCAAAGTAAAAACCTACGACCTGCAGCCCGAAATGAGCGCGCCCGAAGTGACCAGCAAGCTCATAACGGCCATTGAATCGGGCCAATATGACACGATTATCTGTAATTATGCGAATTGTGACCAGGTGGGCCACAGTGGCGTATTTGAAGCGGCGGTGGAAGCCGTGGAAGTGGTCGACACTTGCCTTGGGCAAGTGCTCGAGGCTATCGAAAAAGCTGGTGGCGAAGCCCTGGTGACCGCTGATCACGGTAATGTGGAAGAAATGTTTGACCCCGAATCAGGACAAGTCAGCACGCAACACTCGACCCTGCCGGTGCCCTTCATTTATGTGGGTCCAGCAGATATCGAGCTGGAAAACGGAGGCTCGCTCGCAGACGTCGCCCCCAGCATGCTGCACCTGATGGACATCCCCCAGCCGGCAGAGATGACTGGCAAATGTCTCATTAAACCTGCCTGATCTCAAAATCAGTAACGATCCTGATGAAGAGACACCACACAGACCATCCATCGCACCGTTTTGGTGCGATGATTGGTCTATGCTTGCTGGCAGCGTTATGCCTCCCTCTTACTGGCCACACACAACAGTCCACCATTCAATCCTCAGAGAAAGACTACCAGCGTGGATTGTCTGACTTAAAAACCCGCATAGGCGCACTGAACCAGCAGTTAAGTCGGGCCAAGGGTGAGCGAGGGAAATTACAGGAAAGCTTACAGCACTCCGAAGTGGCGATTGGACAACTAAATCGAGAATTGAAGCAAACCCGCAAACAACAACAGACCCAGAAAGCAAAACTAGCCCAATTACACAGCCAAAGAAAAGATCTTCAGGTTTCAAAACGCACCCAGGAGAGCCATATCAGCCAGCATATGCGTGCGGCTTACAAGCTGGGCCAACAGAGCAACATTAAACTTTTGCTCAATCAAGAATCCCCTCAAAACCTTAGCCGTATGCTGCAGTATTACGACTATTTCCTGAAAGCTCGCACAGAGAAGCTTGATACCTACCGCAATACACTGACAGCACTCTCCCGATTAGAGCCGCAAATAGAAGCAGAGACAAGCGCGCTAGAGAAGAGCCGGCAGAACCTGTTACAACAGCGAGAGCGACTGACCCGTCGACAGGAAGAGCGAGAGTCCACAATGAACAGGCTCACCGCGACTATCGACAGCAAGGACAGAGAATTACTGGAACTGGATGCCGATAAAAAGCATTTGCAGCGACTGCTAACAGAAGTCGCCGAAGCCATTGCCAAGCTGCCAATCAATAATCAGGCACTCAACAAACATCGTGGCGTGATGACTTTGCCCGTGAAAGGGACAATTACACAGTCCTTTGGCAGCCCCAGAGCGCAGGGCAAAATGCGTTGGGAAGGTATTCTTATCAAGGCCGGGGCCGGCAGTAATGTCAACGCTATTCACCACGGGCAGGTGGTGTTTTCAGACTACCTGAAAAGCTATGGCCTGCTCTTGATCATTGATCACGGGAATGGTTACATGAGCCTTTATGCGCACAATCAGAGCCTTCAGAGGGACGTTGGCGACTGGGTAGAGCCGGGTGAAGTGATAGCCGAGGTTGGCAGCAGTGGCGGCCAGTCGAGCGCCGGGCTGTATTTTGAACTTCGCCACCAAGGTGAGCCCGTTGACCCTTCCAGCTGGTTTAATCGAGGTTAATCCCCCCAAAACCGAATTTATTGCGATTGCGCAGGTCTATAATAAAGCTAATACTGGCATATACTCGTAGCCAGCGGCTTTCAGGAGTTCAACAAGATATGTCCACACCTACTACTCAATCTGCGCCTCACCTTATCCGGGGCAAAATGATTTCCCCATTCAAGGCTGTGTTAAAAGCCAGCCTCATCTCTGCGAGCCTCAGCTTCGGCGTTGGTGCTGCCACGGTAGAAACCGGCCCCAGCGCCGATATTGCACCAACCGCGCCACCGATTACCCGCTCTAAAGGTCTTTTACCACTGGAGGATTTACGTACCTTCACCAAGGTGTACGACCACATCCGGCGTGGATACGTCAAAGAGGTCGACGATAGCAAACTACTGGAATACGCCATTAAAGGCATATTGTCTGAGCTGGACCCACACTCCTCCTACCTCGATGCAAGCTCGTTTGACGACCTGCAAATGCACACAACCGGCGAGTTTGGTGGCTTGGGCATGGAAGTCGGCATGGAAGACGGTTTCATCAAAGTCGTCTCCCCCATTGATGACACCCCAGCTGACAAAGCCGGTATTGAAGCGGGTGACGTCATTCTCAAATTGGATGACAAGCCGGTTAAGGGAATGAGCCTGAGTGAGGCCATCAACGAAATGCGCGGCCCTAAAGGTTCATCGATCAATATCACCGTCGGACGCGATGGCAAGGATGGCCCGATTGACTTGGTTCTCACCCGTGACACCATTAAAGTGAAGAGTGTGCGATCCCGCGTCATTGAAGAGGACTTTGCCTACATCCGAATTGCACAGTTTCAGCTGAGTACCGGTGAAGACATGGTCAATTCGGTACAAAATTTATTGGACGATAACCCCGGCATCAAAGGGCTTGTGCTCGACCTACGCAACAATCCAGGCGGAGTACTGCAGGCCTCAGTGGGCGTTGTTGATGCGTTTCTGGAAGAAGGCCTTATCGTCTACACAGAAGGCAGAGCACCCAACTCTCAGGTTCGTTTCAGCGCGAGCGAGGGCGACATTAGCAATGGACTGCCACTGGTGGTCTTGATTAATGACGGATCAGCCTCTGCCTCGGAAATTGTGGCGGGTGCGCTACAGGACCACAAACGTGCAGTTATTATGGGCACAGACAGTTTTGGTAAAGGCTCCGTTCAAACCGTTATACCGATTAGTGATGAGCGTGCCATCAAGTTGACCACGGCACTGTACTTCACCCCCAGCGGCCGCTCTATACAGGCAAAAGGCATTGAGCCCGACATTCTGGTAGAGAGAGCCCGTGTGACGGCATTACGCCCACGCAGTCGTGTCACTGAGGCTGATTTGTCAGGCCACCTGGACAATGTGAAAGGGGAAAAAGAAAGTAAATCTGCCGACCGAATTGCGCAACAAGAGAAGGAATCAAAGGCAATTTTTAATCGCGACAATCAATTATTTGAAGCACTGACACTGTTGAAGGGCCTGCACATCTTCGCCCAGCGCCCAACAATGAAAAAACAGTCAACGCTGGCGCAGGCCACGCAACTCGAACCAGAGACCAACGTTGATGACGGTGACCTGACTCAATAACAATCAGCACAAAAAACATGTTCAGTATTCCCAATCAAGGATTCGGCGCCAGATTCATTTTTCTGGCGCTGTTTGTTTTTGCTCCACTGTGTCGTGGGGAGGCCGCAGCCGCCCCCGACTCTCCACTCCCTCGCATCGCAATTATTATCGATGACATTGGTTACCACTATGGTCAAGGCAAACGCACCATTGACCTGCCTGGGGATATCACTCTGGCCGTTATTCCCTTCACTCCAAATGCAGTCAGATTGGCAGAGCTCGGCCATCAAAGGGGCAAGGAAATTATGCTGCACGCACCTATGGCCAATGCCAGTGGAACCCCTATGGAAGCGGGTGCACTGAGCGATAACATGGACCGAGAAAATTTTGTCAAACGACTGAGGGAAGGCATCGATTCGGTTCCCCATGTCAGCGGGCTCAATAACCACATGGGGAGCTTACTGACACAACAAGCACAGCCCATGGCCTGGCTGATGCACGAACTCAAACGGCGCGATCTCTATTTTGTCGATAGCCGTACTTCTGCAGATAGCGTGGCCTGGCAGAGCGCAC
>CAJWCA010000076.1 GCA_913020395.1 uncultured Cellvibrionales bacterium
TCACGAAACTCCACTCCCCAACAGCACAAATCACAGGAGGAGAATGAATGATGGAGAACTTAATAGGGTTAAGTAGTGACCTGTGTTTATTAATCGGCAGCTTTCTCTGCATTTCCGGTGGTTTGGGGATTCTAAGATTTCCTGACTTTTACACGCGGATGCATGCGGCTGGCGTGACCGACACCTTAACCGCCATTATGATTCTAGTCGGTTTAATGCTGCTATCTCCAGAGACTATAGTTTTTATTAAACTGGTAATGATTCTACTCATGACACTATTTATTAGCCCGGTGACAAGCCATGCCCTGGCCAAAGCGGCAATACATAACGGTCTTATGCCCTTACTTGATACAAATATCATAAATAAAAAGGGAAACAAAAAAGAAGAAAAGATCGACAAAGGAGGAACCAAACAATCGAATCCTTAGTTAACATTATTCTGTTGATTCTGCTGGCTACTACCGCCTTCTCCATTATTTGGATGAAAGACTTATTTGCCGTGGTCATGCTATCGGGAATCTATAGCCTGCTATCTGCCTGTTTTTTTGTCGCAATGAATGCGGTTGACGTGGCAATTACGGAAGCATCCGTGGGTGCATGCATTTCTACTTTGTTGATGTTAACGGCCATCACTATGACGGGAAACTGCAAAAAACGTGACTATCATAAACCCTTGACAGCACTGCTTGTGGTTTCTGTCACTGGTGGTTTGTTGATCTACGGGACTTTGGATATGCCTTATTTCGGGTCCGCAGAAGCCCCCGCTCACGTGCATGTTGCGCCACGCTACATTAACGACTCGTTCCAAGAAACGGGCGTTGTCAATATGGTAACCGCCATACTTGCAAGCTATAGAGCATTCGATACTCTTGGCGAGGTGGTGGTTATTTTTACTGCAGGCATAGGTGTGCTAGCACTTATTTCGGCATCACCTACGGCCAGGGAGGACGCCACATCAGGTGCCGCCAATCATTCAATGCATGAGCAACACCTCAGTTTGCGCATTACAACGAAAATGCTACTCCCCTTCATCATGTTATTCGCTTTCTACGTGCAATTTCACGGTGACTTTGGACCTGGCGGTGGCTTTCAGGCAGGCGTGATCTTTTCCGCAGCCATCGTGCTCTACTCTATGCTGTTTGGCTTACGTACGGCACGGCGAGTTATCAATCAAACTTTTACCAAGTTATTTGCTGCTTTTGGTATTCTTCTCTACGGATCTACTGGCTTAATTTCTCTGCAGAATGGAGGCCGCTTTCTTGATTATAACTTTTTCCTGAACGACCCGATTGCAGGACAACACTTAGGTATCCTTCTAATCGAGCTTGGAGTCGGCTGCACAGTTGCCTCAACGATGATTATTATAATTTTCAGCTTTACTGGCCGCCTGGAAGATCTTCAAAATAGAAAGAATGGACAAGCCTGATGTTAATGGGACTGTACAACTATTGGATAGTCGTAATCCTGATGATGATCGGTCTTTACATTGTTATCGCCCATGGAAATCTGATTAAGAAAATTGTTGGCCTAAACATATTTCAAACCTCAGTTTTTATATTGTATATCAGCATAGCGAAAATTGACGGCGACACGGCACCCATTCTAACGGAGGGCGTAAACCACTACTCGAACCCCCTCCCCCACGTGTTGATTCTCACCGCGATCGTGGTGTGTATCGCCACCACAGCGTTGGGTCTAGCCTTAGCCGTGCGCATTAAGGAGGCCTATGGAAGCGCCGAAGAAGAAGACATCCAGAAAAAGGATAACAAAGAATGTTAACACATCTTGTTATCTTGCAAGTTATTGTTCCATTACTGGCGGCACCGCTTTGCTTGTTTTTAACATCATCTCGCCTATCCTGGTTTTTCGCACTCATCTCGAGTTTGATCACGTGCGTAATAAGTATCTTATTGCTTCAACAAGTGATGACTGTTGGTACGATTGTTTATGAACTAGGAGACTGGAACGCGCCTTGGGGAATCGAATATCGCATCGACAAATTAAGTGCCTATCTTCTAATTATTATTTCAAGTATCAGCACCGTCGTTTTGCTTGCAGCCCAAACCAGCATAGAGGAAGAAATACCCCAAGATCGCCATAACGTTTTCTACGTATTGTACCTTCTTTCTCTCGCTGGAATGCTTGGCATCGTAGCAACGGGCGACGTATTTAATGTATTTGTCTTTTTGGAAATAACGTCACTCTCTGCCTATTCCCTGATCGCCCTAGGCAGAGACAGACGCGCGCTCTGGGCTTCCTATCAATATCTAATTATGGGCACCATTGGAGCTACTTTCATTCTCATTGGTATCGGCCTGATGTATCAAATGACGGGCACGCTGAACATGAATGATTTATCAGTTCGCCTGCGCGAAGTTGATCAAACAAGAACGATATTTGTCGCTTTTTCTTTTATTTTTGTCGGCATTTGTCTAAAACTCGCCTTGTTTCCACTACACTTTTGGCTGCCCAATGCCTACGCCTATGCACCCTCAATTGTGACGGCCTTCTTTGCGGCCACCTCTACCAAAGTGGCCATTTACTTATTGATCCGTTTTACCTTTTCAGTATTTGGCCTTTCCTATTCTTTCACCGCCTTACCTTTGCAAACACTCTTGTTAGTATTGGGGTTATTAGGAATATTTGTGGCCTCAATCGCAGCCATTTACCAACAAAATGTCAAACATCTATTTGCTTATTCGAGCATTGCGCAAATTGGGTACATGGTCGTTGGAATTAGTATGAACACAACAATGGGTTTAATGGCAACGCTCTTGCACCTGTTTAATCATGCGCTTATGAAGGGCGCTCTATTTTTGGCCTTAGCTGCACTAATATACCAAACAGGCAGCGTTCGCCTAAGTGACTTTCAGGGTTTAGGCCGTCAAATGCCCCTCACTATGGCGGCCATTGTATTGGGAGGATTGAGTTTAATAGGGGTGCCACTCACGGTTGGCTTTGTCAGTAAGTGGTATTTAGTGTTAGCCGCGATTGAGGTGGGTTGGTGGCCAGTTGCTGTGCTCATGTTAGTGGCTTCGCTATTGGCCATTATCTATGTGTGGCGTATCGTTGAAATTGCCTATTTCTCCCCCCCTGCGAACGGCATGGCGCAAGGCAGGGAAATCGCCAAGGAAGCGCCATTAGCATTTTTAATTCCCGTGTGGTTACTGGTGTCATCAAACATATATTTTGGTATAGACACTCGGCTTAGCGTTCAAGTGGCGCAAGCCGCTTCCCAGAGCTTGATTGGACTGAGCCCGTGAATCTCTCCCTGACGTCTATGCTTCAGCTCAGCATCCTTTTGCCACTCGTGGCAACGCTACTTATCGCGACAACAGGATCCAAACCGAACCTCCGAGAGTTTGTATCTATTGGTACCAGCTTGGTGCTTCTCTATTTTGTATCCAAGCTCTATCAAGGCCTCGAGCACGGAGAAAGCATTAGCGTACTCGTGTGGCAATGGCTACCAGGGTTACAATTGAGCTTTGGAATCGAGCCTATGGGAATGATTTTCGCATTAGTCGCAAGCGTCCTCTGGCCAATCACTACGCTCTACTCTATCGGTTACATGCGTAAACACGAAGAACATAATCAAACCCGCTTTTACGCCTGTTTTGCCATCGCCATGGGCAGTGTGATGGGAATTGCTTTTGCAGACAATCTCTTCACACTTTTCGTTTTCTACGAAATATTAACCTTGTCTACTTATCCATTGGTCACGCATTCAGGAACCGAAGAAGCAAAACAGGCAGGTCGACTCTATTTAGGCGTTTTACTCGGCACGTCAATTGTCTTTTTCCTTTTTGCGATCATTAGCACCTGGTTTGTCGCGGGCACACTGGACTTCAAAGTTGGTGGAATATTTCAACCCGACGTCAACAAAACACTAGCGGGTACTATTCTAGTGCTGTTTATCTTGGGTATCGGCAAAGCAGCCATCATGCCTTTTCATCGTTGGTTGCCCGCCGCAATGGTTGCGCCAACGCCCGTGAGTGCGCTGTTGCACGCTGTTGCCGTGGTAAAAGCAGGAGTATTTACGGTACTTAAAGTCTGTGTATTTATCTTTGGTCTCGATTTATTATCGGTGCTACCGAGCACACAGTTTTTACTCTATTTGGCAGGTGCATCTGTATTGCTTGCCTCATTTATTGCAATGCGACAAGACAATTTGAAAGCCAGGCTGGCCTATTCGACCATAAGTCAATTAGGCTATGTCACCATTGGTGCATTGTTGGCAACGCCTTCAAGTATTGTTGGTAGCTCGATGCATATTGCCATGCATGCATTTGGTAAAATTACCTTGTTTTTTTGTGCAGGTGCCATTTTGATCACGGCACATAAATCGAAAATCAGTGAAATGCGTGGACTGGGTTTACAAATGCCGATCACCATGAGTGCATTTTTTATTGCCAGCCTCTGCATCATCGGATTGCCGCCTGCGGGTGGCACCTGGAGTAAATGGTACCTGTTAATGGGTACGGTTGAATCCGGCCAATGGGCATTAATGACGGCACTTGGAATCAGCTCCTTACTCAATATCGCCTACCTGTTGCCAATACCCGTGCGCGCATTTTTTCCAATGACTTCTTCAAGCAAGCCGTCTTATAAAGTACCTGACGACACAAGGTCTTTTTCAGATCTTCAAGTAAAAGAGGCACCATTGTTTTCTTTGCTGGCGCTGAGTATCACCGCCTTGGGCTGCGTGATTCTCTTTATCTATCCACTACCGCTATACGAATTGTCAACGGCCATTCTAGAGCTTTCGGGGGTAAGCCATGAAAAATGACAAGCTGTCCAATAAAAAACGTGCACTTTTTGACAATAGAAAGAACGTAACACGCGTTCTGATTGCTCTCTATGGAATTTGTGCACTGTTACTGATCTTGGATTTTTTTATACATCGACATATCTCACATAGCTGGGAAAACTTGTTTGGGTTCTACCCACTTTATGGTTTTGTTGGATGCGTCATTCTGGTCAAGGTTGCAACCTGGATGCGAACATTTCTAATGCGCCCTGAGGACTATTACGACAATGAGTGCAAGGAACAGATCGAAAATGGCAATGGGAATAACAACAGGAGCTAATAATGTGGATGATTGAAGTTCCTCCCTTTATTCCTTTTTTTGTAGGCGCACTGATTGCAGCGTTCACTCGCGGCACTTTGCGCAACGTGGCCATGCTGGCGGTTCCTCTACTGAGTGCACTTCATCTTTCGATGGTGCCAACAGGTGCCCATTTACAATTCGACTTTCTTGAATACCAGCTTGTTCCTTACTACGTCGATAAGTTAAGCCTTATGTTTGCCTATGTTTTCCATATCGCCGCATTGATAGCCATTATTTACTCACTGCATGTCCGCGACACCCTGCAACAAGTGGCAGCGATGCTTTATGCAGGCAGCGGCTTGGGTGCGGTTTTTGCGGGCGATCTTCTAACACTGTTCGTTTTTTGGGAGCTGTTGGCATTGACCTCGGTCTTTCTTATCTGGGCCCGTAGAACCCAGCGCTCCTATCAGGCGGGCATGCACTACCTTATTATTCAAGTGCTATCGGGCGTCATTCTTTTAGTAGGCGCACTGTTTTATGTTGCTGAGCATGACACCTTAGAATTTGGCTACATTGGCCTCAACAGCGTTGCAGGTTGGTTAATCTTTATTGCTTTTGGTATTAAATGCGCCTTCCCTATGGCTCATAACTGGCTCACGAACGCTTACCCTGAGGCCACGGTAACAGGGACCGTTTTTCTGAGCGCCTTTACTACCAAAGTGGCCGTGTACGCTTTGGCTCGGGGGTACCCAGGCACTGAACTACTGGTCTATATCGGCGCAGCCATGACGTGTTTCCCGATTTTCTTCGCAGTGATCGAAAATGACCTGCGCCGGGTGCTCGCCTATAGCCTCATCAATCAAGTCGGGTTCATGGTCGTGGGCATTGGTATTGGTACCGCACTCGCGATTAACGGGGCTGTTTCTCATGCATTTAATGACGTTATTTTTAAGGGTTTGTTATTTATGTCCATGGGAGCAGTATTAAAAATGACGGGGCGCATCAATGGCTCTGACCTGGGCGGTCTTTACAAAACGATGCCCAAGACGACAGTGCTGTGCATTGTCGGTGCGGCATCCATTTCAGCCTTTCCACTTTTCAGTGGTTTCGTTAGCAAGTCCATGGTGATGTCCGCCGCTCTAGAAAACGGCTTTGACGGTATCTGGCTAATGTTATTATTCGCCTCCGCCGGCGTATTTCACCATGCAGGCATCAAAATCCCGTATTTTGCTTTTTTTGCTCACGACTCCGGGATTCGCGCCAAAGACCCCCCTACCAACATGCTGGTGGCCATGTCGATTGCTGCATTTCTCTGTATTGTTATTGGGATCTACCCTGAAGCACTGTATTCCCTTCTTCCCTACGATACCGGGTATAACCCTTACGATGCTACGCACGTCTTAGCTCAAACTCAGTTGCTATTTTTCTCGGCGCTGGCCTTTGTTTGGCTCAACCTCCGTGGACTGTACCCTCCGGAATTGCGGTCAGTGAATTTGGATGCGGACTGGATTTATCGTCGACTTGCGCCAAAGGCCATTCATAGTCTTTTCGCTGCGATATGGAGAGTGGATGGCGCTATCCGCCAGCAGTGCCTTGTATGGATTGAACTGTGTTTGAACTACCTTTCTCGCAGATTCAACGGGGGGAGTGGCTTACTTTCAGCCACTCGCCCTGTCGGGAGTATGGCTATGTGGATTACAGTGCTTCTTGCGTTATACCTGTTGCTAAGCTTCATTCGTTGAAGTCTTGAGGATTGCTTCCGGCTAATATAAGGCTTTACTTGGTTGTTAATGCTCAGATTTTCTTGAAATCGGAGACAGCCAAAGCATAGGCTAAGTACATCAGGCTGATAGCCCTAAATATGACCTGCTCGCTACCAAGCGTCTATACTAAATGTGATCATATGGACTTTGGTTTACAACGACCCTAGAGATAAACTCGATTTAAATGGTTCATTTTCACACCATGAAGACAATACTCTATTTCTATCTAGCCCTTCTCACAGCTTTTAGTCATGCTGGGGGGGCTTCGAAAAACATCACAATGGCAACCGTCGAATGGCCACCATTCTTCAGTAGTGAACTCGATAAAGGTGGATTTGTAAGCGAAATTGCCAGACAGGCGCTCCATAGAAAAGGCTACACAATGGAGATAGATTTTATGCCTTGGAAACGAGCAGAGTACCTAACAAGAAATGGGGACTATAACGGGTTATTTGGTTGCTGGGTTAATAATGATATTAGAAAAAACTTCTCAGTCTCAACGGAAATAATGGCGTCGGGAGACGGACATTTTTTGGTGCCCTCCTCAGTCGAAGGCCCTGTTGATCTTCAGCCTGAAGATCTCGCGGGAAAAAAAGTCGGTATTGTTCGAGGGTACGCAGTCAGCGAGTCTTTGGGTGAGCTAATGAACTCTGGGACGATAGTTAAGTTTGAGGTCAGCAGAGTCAAACAACTCCTGGACATGATCAAATGGGAAAATCGGGTTGATATTATTTTAGAAAACTACTTAGTCGCTGAATATTACCACAAGAAATATTTTCCTGGCAGTGGGTGTCAATTGAAGAAAGTGGGCAAAGACGCGCTCGACGGCGGGCTATATGTTTGCTGGAGCAATAGTGGCAATGTCGCACAAGAAGTACGTCGTGATTTCGACGACGCTATCAGAGAAATGCGTAAAGACGGAACAATCACGGGAATTGAGAAAGAATTCGGAATTGAATAGACGCAACTAGACTAGTTCACTATTTAACCAACCAACAGAGTAATGTCAGAGACAGCCAGCCAGGTGCTTGATATTTTCTCAACTATGTCTTGATATACGAGAATTTTACTTGGCAGTTCTAGAATCATACAATCGCATCACTATAAGACACTATAAGGCGCCGAGTCATCCCAGGCTCTGCCACCCACGGTTCCGTTACTCATTTTTCTGACCCTTAGGAAAATAATATGCTTTTGTCTCGCCCCCTTCTATTGCTCGTTTCATTGTCGTTACCGCTTTATACCTTGGCTGAAGTTGCCGACACTATCCTGCACAATGCCAAGATTTATACCGTCGATTCGAATATGAGTTGGGCCCAAGCTGTGGCTATCAAAGATGGCAAGATCAGCTATGTGGGCAGTGATGCGGGCGCAAAAGCCTATGAGGGCAAAGGCACACGCATTGTCGATATGAAAGGTCAGTTTATGCTGCCAAGTTTTCAAGATGCGCATATTCATCCCGTGAGCAGCGGTGTCGCACAAACCGCTGGCTGCCCTCTTTTTAATTTGGATGGCAGCGAGGCCATTCTCAATAAAATAGCTCAGTGCGTGAAAGATGACCCCGACGCTCCTGTTATTTCTGGCTTTGGCTGGAGTATGGATGATTTCTCAAAGGCGCAACCTATACATCGCTCCATGATTGATACGATAGACAATACCAGGCCGCTATACTTCGGCGACTCTGATGCGCACACCTTGTGGCTAAATTCCGCTGCGTTAGCTTATGCGGGTATTACTAAAGAAACCCCAGATCCAGAAGGAGGCAAAATTGGTCGCGACAAAGTGACTGGAGAATTGACGGGTTTATTAATGGAAGATTCCGGGATGAACCTGTTAATGAGTAAGCTTCCCCCGCCCGATATTGAAGAATTAAAAAAGGGCTTAGAAATGGCTCAAGGTTATCTGCATGGTCTGGGCATTACTGCGGTTCAGGACGCCATTGTTAAGGTCTCCGGCTATGACTCTTATGTTTCTTTACCAGCCTATCGACAGTTGGATGACGCGGGCGAGTTAAAGCTACGTGTGATTGCCTCACTGCACTGGAACGCCAGCAAAGGGCTGGCGCAAATTTCTGCACTAGAAGCGGCACGCAAGCAATATTCAGGGGGCAGACTACAAGCTAGCACCATTAAGTTTTGGGCTGACGGCATTCTTGAGTCACACACCGCCAAGATGCTAAAACCCTATACAGATAAGCCTGAAACCACAGGGCTTATGATGGTGCCCCGCGAGCAGCTTATGACGGCTGGTCCCGCATTGGATAAATTAGGTTTTCAACTACATATTCATGCCATAGGTTCGGCGACGGTGCGATATGCACTAGACACCATTGAAGCCAGCCAAAAGACTAACGGGAAGCGTGATGCGAGGCATCATATAGCCCATGTGCAAATGGTTCATCCTGATGATATCCCGCGTTTTGCCCGCCTAGATGCAACGGCAACCATTCAACCTATGTGGGCCTATGCAAATGCCTATACCATTGATATTAATGCGCCTCAAATGGGCCCCGAGCGCATGCAGTGGATGTACCCCACTGCCTCAATCGCTAAAAGTGGCGGTCGTTTAGCGTTTAGTAGTGATTGGTCAGTTGATACAGCCAACCCCTTCCCCGGTATAGAGACAGCAATGACACGCCAAGACCCTGGAACATCGACCTCCCCCGTGTTTAATGTCGCCGAGCGCATTAGCCTTGAGCAGGCGATAGCGGCTTATACCACCGGTGCAGCTTACGTAAACTTTCTGGATCAAAGTACCGGTAGTATTGAGGTGGGTAAATTTGCCGATATGATTGTTGTAGATCGAAACCTATTCGACATTCCCGTGAGTGAAATATCTGAAGCCAAAGTGACAGTGACTTTATTAGAGGGTGAAGAAGTCTATGGCGAGTTATTGCCAAGGTAAGAAAAGTTGGGATGTCAGCTAAATACTCTCCCGTGCTGCACCACTCCCGACCAGCCTTTCTCGGTGGCCGATATTGGCCAATATCAAGGCTAGAAACAACGATAAGGTAAGCGTCAGCATCAGCAACCAGGGGGGCGAAGCATTTGTCACGGATGCGACGTGATAGTTGGCCATTAGCGAGGGAAAATATTCAACTGAACCTATAACTGTAATAGCCCAATACGACCACTTTTCAAATTTTCTAAAGGGTATACTCAAGAGAATAACCAGGGCGCTTGCAGCTGCCAGAAAGCCGGCGCCTTCGGTTCGCATCATCCCCAAGTATAATATTTGTGCCTCGGCACTAAGGTCATGCCAGCTAGTTTGAATCACATCTGAATGGAAAGGCATGAATTCATTTCGAAATTCAAATGCCAGACCAATGGCTAACATTGCAACAACATTAGCGATGTAGAGAACCAGTGCTAGTTTAAGCTTTATATTCATACGACCTCGTCGGCTTGAAAAAGGCTACGTTAGTAAGCCCGTTCTACTTTTGCAATTCGGGTAATGTATGCAGAAAACCACTGGTCTTTCGCCTGCACCTTGGCTTTCAAGTGTGCCTCTGAAAACTTCCACGCTTTAATCGCATCCAGTGTTTTCCAATAGGAAATAGCAATGCCACCATCGCGTTGGAGGCTTGATTCCAGGCCAAGAAACCCTTCAATTTTCTTTGCCTGCTCCAGAAGCGATGTGGCGGTTTCCACATAAGCCTCCATATTATCAGTAAATTGTGCCGTCGTGGTCACTGAATAATATGGCGGTTCAGGTGTATCAATAATATGCATAATAAAATTTTCCCAGAGTTCAACGTTCAAGCCCGGGTGCCGTGTACCCACCCTGCCATTTAATTAGCTTACATTTTGTGCACACAACGAATCAAGCATCCTTGAACGCACAACATTTGTGTTGCTTGCGCACAAGCTGAGTAAATAGACAACGAGCAGTAACTGCATTGTTCTCAATGACAATAAAGAGAGTTAAACTAAGCCAATATTAACTGCACGGTCGTACACATGTGGATTCAAAAGGAAATCACCCTGCGGGCTAGAGCCCGTGGGTTTCACTTGATAAGTGACGAATTGCTTGATCAGCTCCCAGAGTTAGAAAAACTGGGCATTGGCATATTACATCTATTTATTAAACACAGCTCTGCATCCCTCACCATTAATGAAAATGCAGACCCGAGTGTGCGCAGCGATTTGGAATCACATTTTAATGTATTGGCGCCAGAGAACGCACCGTACTATGAACACACCTACGAAGGCAGCGATGATATGCCGGCGCATATCAAGTCGACAATCATTGGCACCAGCCAAACAATCCCAATCACCAATGGCAGCCTGAACCTGGGCATTTGGCAAGGGCTCTACCTGTGCGAACATCGCAATCACGGCGGACAACGTACCGTGATCGCCACCTTACAGGGAGAGCCTTAAACGGTGTGTTTACAATGGGGTGCCCACACTGCGCCCCTCGCGAAAGATATCCTCCACCAGCGAACGGATAAGCGCCTGAGTCTTCACCAGAGTATTGGTCAAAGGCTGCCTGGGTGAGGTGAGTGTGAAAACATCTCGCTCCATCTCAGGTTCGATGATTCTAGCGGTAACAAGGCGTTTATCCCCTGCAAGATGGTAAATTGCCGACCAAGGTAAGATCATCTCTGCCTCTCCCGCCAGAATTACGTTCAGGTCGGTCATTAGCTGACCGAAAGAACGTTTTTTATTTAAAGCAATCCCGGTTTCTTCTTCGTATTGCTTGATGCGAAATCCCAAGCCATCATGAATTTCAGTAGAGAGCGTGGTGTAGTGGACCAGATCCGCAAACCGGATGCACTGTTCCTTGCCACGTTTTTTTATATGTGAGTAACGATTTGTTCGAGCCCCCACAAAAAATAGAGCCTCCCGCAACAGCGGCGTCACTACGCTATCACCAAAGCCGGCGCCGTCCGGGTGAATAATGCAGAGGTCCAGTTTACGGTTGTCCAGCTGCTGTTTTAAGTAAAGGGAAGCCCCTGCAATGATTTCCAGTTCCACTCTGGGGTACTCAAGCGCCATTGCCGCCGCCAATTGACTGGCAAGTACATTGTTAATAGCAGGCACCATCCCCACTTTAATCACGCCTGTGGGCTCCAGGTCCGCCGACTGAATATCCAGCGTCGCAGACTCGATATGTCTCAGGATGTCATAGGCGTGAGCAAGTAGTCGCTCCCCGTTTTCAGTCAAATCAACTCCCCGAGGTTTGCGATAAAACAACTCAACGCCCAACTCCTCCTCCAGATTGCCGATCTGCAGACTCAAGGCCGGCTGGGCGATCAGCAGCTCTCTGGAAGCCGCTGAGAAGCTGCCACATTCAGCAATGCGGGCAAAATAATTTAACTGTTTTGGGGTCATCAGCACCTCCCTACATTAGGTTTTCTGCAATAGTTTAATCTATAACAAAATTGTATGGCACTTATCATTTTATAATAATTTTTAAATGGACTAGCTTAGTTTAGATTAGGCGTATTGAACTTGCAGGGTATCGACCGCATGCGTGTATTTTCCTATAAAAACCGCCCAGTACATTTGGGTCCCTACCCCCTGGAGCGGCTAAAACGCACGGACACCTTACCCGAACTGAATGAAGTGCCACCTATGCAGCGGGTCTCATTCCGCGATCTGAACAATAGCGAAAGCCTGATAAACGCCATGGGCCGCTATGAGGCAATGCTGGATGCCATCCGCGATGGCATGGTAAAAAAAGAGCGGGGGCGTGTACCAAACGATCCGGAAGAACGCAGTAATCACCTGAAAGCCTTTGCTTACTATCACGATGCCTCCCAAGTAGGTGTGTGCCAAATAACGCCGGATATGCAGCTGGCCAAGCCAATCATTAATCCGGATATCAACGTGCTCGCCAGAGAGTTACGCACAAAACAAACCAAAACCTTCGCCGCCGGCATTGATGTAGTAATGGCCGAACTCAAAGACACCATGGAAGCCCCACCCACAAACACCAACCACCACAGCCACGCGCTGGTGGTTCTCTATGAATACCCTCGCGACCCCAAACAGAATGAAGCCGGTTGTGATTGGTTTCAGGATGCTCAAACGCAGAGGGCCAGCTTGCGGTCTGCGGAAACGGTGGTGGTGTTATCCAATTATGTTCGGCTTTTAGGTTACGAAGCACGCGCTCATACGGGCTCTTGCTCCGATGTGGACCTCAATAAGCTGGCAGTGGCCTCCGGTCTTGGCGAAGTGATTGAAACCCCCGATGGCCCGGTGATTCACAACCCCTATGTGGGCCGGCATTTTGGTCTTGCCGCCGTCACGACCACATTTACTCTCTCAGCGGACCGGCCGCTTGCCCGCTCAAAAAATCAGGGCCTGCTGGATCGTCTGCACAGCCACGGGCCAGCCTGGCAAATGGGCGGACGGCCCGGCAAAGGTTTTGCTAAAAACGCCTTCAATGCCAAACCCTACAGAAAGCGCCAATTTAAACAGGGACCCTATCCGTTTGAGCGCATCAAACGTGTCGAAGACACCACCACCTTTATTGATGAAATTCGTGTGGCGCGTGTACCCAAACGAACCGATATGTTTGCCCGCGCGATCTTTGGCGATATGGGGAAGTCGGTGCAGGAGGCTGCCCGCAACGGTAACTATGTGCGCAAGAGCGCCGCGAGTTTTGGCCCACGCCGCCCCCTGGCCGCGTTTGTATTATTACAGGACGGCCCCAAAGCCCCGATACTTGCAGACTCAGCCCGCGACCCCCAACGCAACGCCGACAATGTTAAAGCTGCCCTGTATTTTCTCGGAGCCGACGCCGTGGGCATCTCCCGCTGCCCGGACTGGGCTTACTATTCCCACGATGCGCTGGGTGAACCTCTGGCGCCCTATCACAACAATGCCATTTCCGTGGTCATCGATCAGGGGCACGAAACCATGGACGGTGCCTCTGGTGACGACTGGATCGCCTGCTCCCAATCCATGCGCGCCTACCTGCGTTTTTCATTACTCGGCGGAATTGTCGCCGAACAGATCCGCAACCTGGGTTATAGCGCTCGAGCCCACACAGTGATGGATGGTGAAGTACTGCAACCTCCGTTGTTGTTATTGTCTGGTCTGGGCGAAGTTAGCCGTATCGGTGAAGTTATTCTCAATCCCTATTTGGGCCCTCGTTTAAAAAGCGGGGCAATCACCACCAACATGCCTTTAACCCACGACAAACCTATTGATTTTGGCCTGCAAAATTTTTGCAATCACTGCAACAAATGCGCACGGGAATGCCCTTCGGGGGCAATTACAGCCGGCCCCAAAACCATGTTTAACGGCTACGAAATCTGGAAGTCCGACAGTCAAAAATGCACCCAATACCGCATTACCCAAACCGCGGGGGCTATGTGCGGTCGATGTATGAAAACCTGCCCGTGGAATCTGGAGGGCTTGTTTGGGGAGGCGCCTTTTCGGTGGGCGGCATGCCATGTTCCCGGCACGGCCAAGGCGCTTGCCACACTCGATGACAAAATGGGTAATGGCTCCATCAACCCGGTCAAAAAATGGTGGTGGGATCTGGAGATGACGGACGATGGCCCCTATACCCTTTCGGAAAACGGTAGCAATGCCCGAGAACTGCAGCCTGACTTCGATTTGAAGTTTGAAGATCAGACCCTGGCGGTGTATCCCGCCAATCTGGCACCTCCTCCCTACCCTTTTCCTGCGCCCATGGATCGCGAAGCCGGTATTGAGGCCTACAAGTCAATGATTTCAGCCGAGCAATATCAGGCGCGACTCGAGCGCGGAGAAACAATTAATCTGGCCCACCATTACTCTGCGCCAGAGGGGCCTTCTCCGGTAATGCGAGTAACGCTCACTAAAGTGGCGCAAATGAATGAGCATGTGACTCAATATGAATTCAGTTCGCTGGACGGATCAGCACTGCCTGAATGTGAAGCGGGCTCACACATTGATGTTGTGGTTGCACCGGAGTATTTCCGCCAATATAGCCTGTCTGGCAACCCCGCAGATCGAAGCCGATACCAAATTGGTGTATTAAGAGAAGACGAAGGTCGTGGCGGCTCCAAACTTCTGCACAGTATTTTTCATGAAGGCCGGAAGGTTTTTATTTCGAGACCTCAGAACCACTTCCCTCTCAATGAGTGTGCAGGTAAAACCTTCCTTATGGGCGGCGGTATTGGCATTACACCTATGATCTCCATGGCCCATCGTCTGCATGCCATTGAGGCCGATTTTGAATTTCACTATTCCTGCAGTTCACGACTTCGGGCGGGGTTTTTGGAAGATCTGGCCGAGGTTCCATGGAAAGATAAAGTGCAGCTGCATTTCTCCTCTGAGGGCTCTCGTGTTGATCTGGATAGACTGTTGAAAGACTACAAAGACGGATACCACCTCTACACCTGTGGCCCCGATCGCTACATGAGTTCGGTGTTGCTTGCAGCCGATGCAAATGGTTGGCCGGAAGAGGCCCTGCATCGTGAATATTTCAATACACCGGAAACCCCTGAATACCAAAACTTTGAATTTACCCTGAAGCTTACCCAATCAGGCAAAGAAGTGAAGGTAGCAGCCGAACAGAGCCCTGCCGATGCCCTGCTCGAGGCCGGTATGCACGTGAACGTAAAATGCGCTGACGGTATTTGTGGTGTGTGTAAATGTGGTTTGGTCTCTGGAGAGGTAGAACATCGGGATTTTGTTCTGTCGAATACACAACGAGAGCAGAGTTTGATTTTATGCCAGTCTCGGGCGGCGGTTAAGGGTGGTGTGCTGGAGATTGATTTATGAGAATGCCCGTATCCAGGAATTCTTATAAAAACAGAGGTCTTTACAAAGTATTAATCAAGTTTGCCAGCGATGAACGATTATGCAGGCTCAACTTGCGATAAATATTCTTGAGATGTGATCGAACGGTCGAAAAGGAAATACAGCAAGTCTCAGAGATCTCTTTATCCGTTTTTCCATGAGCAACTTCAAGTGCAATATCCGCTTCTCTACGTGTTAAATGATATTGAGTCATGACCTTGTATAACTGCCCTTCACTGCCATCGCTCAGTTCGATATTCGCTGTAATGCTCGCTGTATTTTGTTTATCGATTATCCGCATATTTTTCATAGCGTTACTGAAGTGCGGTTTAATCAACTCCAACAATTGCAGATCCTCTCTGGAAAAGTTTTCCTTATTCCGCCCCCGCCAGACCCGAATATCACCAATATTGGTGTCGCCGTCATACACATAAAGATTCGCTCCGTAGTGCAAACCATCCCGAATCAGGAAATCATTATAAAATTCCGTTTTCATCAACTCGTTCTGCGGCAAAACCTCATTGACAGAAACGGCATGTTTATAACGTTGTAATCTTCCCGTAATTGGGTCGTGATATTGATAATAGGTATCGTAGCGATCGAGGTTATCCGTATCCATGCCGACAAACACCCGGTCGCAGAAACGACGCTCCTCACTGCTCCACACATAAGAGGCAAAATAATCGGCCTTCATAAGATCAAGAATACTAACGCC
>CAJWCA010000077.1 GCA_913020395.1 uncultured Cellvibrionales bacterium
TGCTTGCCAGGCGTATTGCAAAACGTCATAGAAAAACAGAAAAGTCGACCTAAGTTGTCGCTGCCCGGCCCTTTTCCCGTCGCTGCACAACAACAGCTTAGTCACACCTTAATGGACGTATTGGGTTTTGATTTTGAAGCCGGCAGGCTTGATGTCAGCACCCATCCATTCAGTACGGGTGATCACGGCGACAATCGAATCACTACTCGCTACAACGATGATGAGTTTCTTCAGGCCTTGTTGGCCACGGCTCACGAAACAGGTCATGCCAGCTATGAGGCGGGCTTGCCCCTCGCGTGGAAAAATCAACCGGCGGGACAGTCCCGCAATATGAGCATTCACGAAAGTCAGAGTTTATTTTTTGAAAAACAAATCTTTATTCATCGCTCATTCTCGAACTATTTGGCACCAAAAATACGCGCGGCACTGAAACTGCCTGACAGCTTTGATGGCGGCCAATTATGGCAGCTCAGCACCAAGGTAAAGCCGGATTATATTCGAGTGGAAGCCGATGAAGTGAGTTATCCCCTGCACGTGATTTTGAGGTATGAAATTGAGTCGGCTTTGATCAATGGCTCAATGGAGGCCGAAGATGTGCCGGATGCCTGGGATGAAAAAATGCAGCAATATTTAGGATTGTCGACCGCGGGCAATTTTAAAGATGGTTGTATGCAAGACATGCACTGGACCGACGGATGTTTTGGGTATTTTCCTTCATATACACTCGGAGCATTGAATGCGGCCCAGCTCTTCGCAAGCTTTAGCAAGCAGAATCCGGATTTTGATCAACAGTTGGCCCAGGGGGATGTGGGTCAGATGAAATCCTGGCTGGGAGAGAACATTTGGCAGAAAGCTTCGTTTTCCCAATCTCAGCAATTGCTCGAAGAGGCGACTGGAGAGGGAACAAACGCCCGTTACTTTATTGAACACATTCAAGCGAGATACCTTGAGGAGTTGTATTGATCGTTAATCAACGCTTGTTAGAATTGCACCCTTAAAAATAATAAAAAAGGAAAAGACCATGAACTCTGCAAACAGCACCGTCGCACATATACCATTGGTAGGCCCGGAGAGGACGCTGCCGGAAATTACCATCAAAGCCTTTATTCTCGGTGCCCTGTTGTCGATGTTACTCGCTGCCGCGAATGCCTACATCGGATTGCTGGTGGGCTTGACGGTGTCGGCTTCAATTCCGGCTGCTGCGGTTTCAATGGGTGTGCTCAAGTTGTTTAGCCGCTCAAATATTCTTGAAAATAACATGGTTCAAACTGCTGCCTCAGCGGGTGAAAGCCTGGTGGCGGGCATGATTTTCACAATTCCTGCGCTGGTGTTGATGAGCGCCTGGGATAGCTTCCAATACGGACCGTCAGTGGCGATCGCTATAGTGGGTGGCATATTGGGTGTGGTCTTTACCATTCCCTTGCGGCGCGCCTTGATTGTAGAGGCCAAGTTGCAGTTTCCGGAAGGTGTGGCAACCGCTGAGGTTCTAAAAACTGGCGGTGTTGAAAAAGGAGGCGAGGCCGATTTAAACCCGGAGACCGAAGCTGAAGCTAGCAAAGGATTTCGCAGCTTAATGCAAGCGGCCGGCGTGGGAGCGTTGTTTAAGTTGTTTGAAAGTGGTTTCGGCTGGATGTCTGGTGGTGTTGCCGCGACCCAGAGCTGGCTAGGCGGTCGATGGTTGTTTACAGGCGACATTAGTTTGAGCCCTGCATTGGTAGGTGTAGGTTATATTGTTGGTCTAAATATCGCAGTGCTGGTATTTATCGGCGGTGTCATCGGCACGCTGGCAGGAGTGCCTTTAAACTGGTTGTTTAACAGCGAGAACTTAATGAGTTTGGTCGGTGTTGACGCCGGCACCCCCTGGCATGAGATTCGTCGAGAAGACTGGGAGGCACTGGCTGGTCAAGCCTGGAACCAGAATCGACGGATTGGTGTGGGAGCCATGATTGTGGGTGGTGTCTGGTCCTTAATCAGTCTGGCAAAACCCTTAATAGCTGGAATCAAAGCGAGTATTGAGGCTTATAAACACGCAAAGACCAATGGCAGTGGCAGTATTCTCAGAACTGAATTGGATACACCTATTCCCTATGTTGCGATCGTGGTGGTGTTGGCAAGCGTGCCTCTGTTTTTGATTTTTAGTTCCGCACTGGGCGATTTTCCGAATGCAACGGGCATTGCTGCATTGATGACAGTCATGATGTTGGTCTTCGGGTTTTTGTTTTCTTCGGTTGCCGGATATATGGCCGGCCTGGTGGGGAGTTCAAACAATCCTATTTCGGGTGTTACCATTGCCACCGTTATTATTTCGGCATTGATACTGCTTCAATTAATGGGCAATGAGGGGGTTGCCGCCACCTTAGGACCCATTGTTGTGATCTATCTTGCGGGCTTGATTTGCTCGGCCGCAGCCATTGCAGGCGACAATATGCAGGATCTGAAGTGTGGCTACGTGGTCGGAGCGACACCTTGGCGGCAGCAACTGTTCCAGGTTATTGGTGTTGTTTCTGCGGCTATTGTTATTCCCCTTGTGCTGCAAGTTCTCGATTCAGGTTATGGCATTGGCAGGCCTGTGCCCGGGAGTGCAAGCGAAACGTTCCTGGCCGCTCCTCAGGCAGGATTGATGAAGGACTTGAGCACCGGTATTTTTGGTGCCGGTATCGAGTGGAATTTTATTTTTCTTGGTTTTGTCCTGGCGGTCATCCTGATTGTACTGGATGAAATTCAGAAAAAGCGCGGCTCAGATTTCCGTTTTCCGGTACTGGCTGTTGCGATTGGTATCTATTTGCCCTTGGGGCTGTCGGTGACAATTTTCATCGGTGGCGTACTGGCCTGGCTTGCGTCGCGTCAAGCTAAGCAACAGCCAGAGCAAGAGCGCAAGCGTCGTTCTAATGCGGGGTTGCTGGTCGCCTCTGGTCTGATAACCGGAGAGGCCTTGATGGGTGTATTAATTGCGGTGGTCGCTGCTTTTGTTATGCCTCTGCCTAGCGCCATCAGCATTGGTTGGCTCACAGGTTTACTGGCGATGGCAGGCGTTATTATTTATCAGTACAAGAAACCGCAAATGTAACAGTGCTGGCCCGTTAACAGGCGGGCCTGAACTTCAGGCAAGTGTTCTCCACAGGTGAAACGTTGCGTAACTGCGCCAGGGGCTCAATGAGTCGGGTGAAAATTCTGGCGCGGCTTCTGTGATAGCGGCAAGGGCTTTTTTGATGCCCAAGTCGCTGCCCAGCCAAATATCCGTATGGCCAAAAGCTCGCATCTTTACATAATCTACCGTCCAGGGACCAATCCCTTTTAACGCGAGCCATAGGTCTGGGTTATTTTGTTCCTCTGATGATGCCTCAGAAAACCAGCGAGAAAATTCGCGCACGGTATCTCGCCTTCTGACGGGCAGTTTCAACATCTCCAGTTCACTATTTGCAACAATCGATGGAGATGGGAAAAAATACCGCGATGCGTTTTCCGGATCCTTGTCTCCGAGGGCCTCCACTAATCTGCCCAGGTGGGTACGCGCAGCTGCAATCGAAACCTGCTGGCCCAGTATGGCCCGGATACCGGCTTCATAGGGGTGCCAAATACCGGGAATTCGTAAGCCGGGTGTTAGTTTTTGTGCGAGCGCAGGCTCCCTTGAGAGATGTGTTTCGATAGTTTCTACATCTGCGTCCAGGTCGAGCATTGAACGAATATGGGCGACAACAGGCATTAGCTGGCTGGCATCACTCAGATTTATTTTCAGTTCGAGAGTATTCCTGTTTTGTACTGCTCGCAGTTCAAATGAACCTTCGCACACTTGTCCACTGACCGGGTGTGTGTGTCGGAAAGTTCTGCCGTAGACGGTGTCATCCGACCACTCCACGCCGGCGATGGTGCGTTGCTGCCAATAAGCCAGCATAACAGGCCAGTTGAAGGGGGGGCGATAGTTAAGGTTCAAGCGAATGGATTGGCCCGATGTCTTCTTGCCACGGCGAATATCTGAGGGTTTTGCCTGCAGGTGTTTGCTGAAGGCATCGTTGAATCGTCTAACGCTGTTGAAGCCCGCGGCACCTGCGATTGCACTCATTGGCAGATGACTTTCATGCAGAAGTTGTTTGGCAAACATGAGTTGCCGAAACAGAGCATAGGCCTTGGGAGAAAGCCCAAGGGCCTGTTCAAACAGTTTCCGCAAGTAGCGATCCCCAATGCCCAACCTCTCTGCAAGAGCGGGTAAGGTGCCGCCTTGTAAGGCTCCCTGGTCAATCAGCCGCATCGCGCGCTGTAATGTGGTTTGCGTACCGTTCCAGGCGCAGGAGTGAGGTGCACTGTCGGGTCTGCACCGATAACAGGGGCGAAACCCGGCCAGGGAGGCTTGGGAGGCTTCGCGGTAGTAGGTAACATTTTTTTCTTTAGGGGCAACCGCCGGGCAAACTGGTCGGCAAAAGATACCCGTGGTTTTTACGGCGACAAAAAACAGGCCGTCGTAACGGGCATCTCGAGCCAAGCGGGCTTTACGGCACTGCTTGGCGTCGAGTTCCACGGGGCTGGGAAGTCCGGCGTCGTTGCTATTTTGATTGGCGAGAAGTGATTTCATAGCAAGTAGTGTAACTTGCTTTTCGGTATTTTTTAGCCATATTCGGCCCTTAATGATAAAGGGCCGAATTTGGCTATGGGATAAGGCCGATCAGTGTGTCTCCGCCGAGGTGCGAACCAGAGGCGCGCGCATCGAGTCAAAGTCTTTGGGATGCACGTATTGTAGAACTTCCTTGGCCTGCTCATTCAGGCTGATGCTTAGTCCCACAGCAGGGTACAGAAAATAAAGGCTCTCACCGAGTGATATTTCTTCATCGGCGCGACCAAACCTTTGTTCAATGATCTCCCTTGAAAGAGACGCTCCAGGCAAGAAGCTAATGCCATCGACAGGCAGGCTTTGAATGTTGCTGAGATCTTCACGGTTGAGTTCAAACTTGCGGGAGCCGCTGGCCATATAACTGGATTTATTGGCGTGCGTGGCCATCTCCTCCAGTTGTGCCTTCTCTGCTTTTACACTGAGAATGAGTTTGCCTGCGAGAGGGCCAGCTTTAAAATGACTGAAATAGATTTCGAGGCCCGCAACATCGTTTCGGTCTATGATAATGGCCAAATCGTGATCTTCGCCCAGAATGCGCAGTGAATCGGCTACCGTTGTAGTGCCTGGACGGACCCCAAACACCTGAGTGCCTCCGTCTGCCAGCTGCTCAATCTGCCAGGGCAGGGCAAGGTCCTTGGCAAGTTCGTTTGAGGGGGTGGGTTTTAATGCAAAATAACAAACGGCAATAAACGCAATAAATGCGGTGATCGAGATAAAATATTTCATAGTTATTTGTCTGTCTTGTGATCTCTCTGCGTACCCTTGTCTTGATTCTGCTCGGGTTTAGGGTCTCTGCTGCCCTTTTTACGCTGTTTTCTCGCTTCCTTTTTGGCTTCGCGCTCTGCCATATCCCGGGCGACCTCAACGGCTTCTTGTTCAATCATGTCGGGTGTTTCAAGGCTTATTTGACCAATACTTCCCGCCCGAAAGTCGTGCAGAAAAATCTCAGAGACTTTGTTCAAATCAACCCTGCCTCCACTGCCCAGGCAACCTCGTTTTTTTCCGATGAGCTCCAACAGCTCAAGCTCTGTGGCCGGCACCTGTTTAATGCCATAGCGACTGGACAATAACTCGGGATAGGCCTTGATCATGTAGTCTGCAGCAAAATAGGCAACATCCGCATAGTCCATTGCGGTGTCTTTTATCGCGCCGGTGGTGGCCAGGCGATAACTACTAAAACGGCTCTCAACTTTGGGCCACAAAATACCGGGGGTGTCAGACAGCACAATGCCGTTGCCCAGGTTGATGCGCTGTTGTCCTTTGGTCACAGCGGGTTCGTTACCGGTTTTGGCAATGCTTCTGCCGGCCAGCTGATTAATCAAGGTCGATTTGCCGACATTGGGAATACCCATAATCATCGTGTGGATGGCCTTGACACCGGTGTCCCGGTTTGGGAAAAACTTTCGGCACAGGTCGGGAATTTGTTGAATGCGAGAGGGTTGCTCCGTAGTAATCGCCAGCGTTTTAACACCCTTTTCCTGTTCCAGGAAGGATTGCCACTTTGCGGTCACATCCGGGTCGGCCAGATCGTGTTTGCTGAGTAGTTTGATACAGGGTTTATCTCCGCGCAACTTGGCAATGGCGGGGTTTTCACTGCTGAAGGGAATGCGGGCATCCAGCACTTCAATAATCAAGTCGACCTTTGGCAGGGTCTCTTTGATTTGTTTCTGGGCCTTGTGCATGTGGCCGGGATACCATTGAATGCTCATAGTCTGTCTCGAATATGCCGGGGAGTAAAAAGGCGGCAGTATACAGCAATTGTGCTCATTCTGTGTGGTTTATGCTCAGTGCCGGACTGGCGTTTTCGCCATCCACGCTGTAATAAACCTGATTTCGGCCGTTATTTTTTGCGCCGTAGAGGGCGCTGTCGGCGTAGCGAATCAAGGTGTCCAGATCAATGATGTGATTAAACTGCGTCACGCCAAAACTCGCCGTGAGTGTCAGCGGCCCCGATACGGTGTCGAGAGACATCTGTTCCGTTTTTTGTCGAATGCGCTCAGCCACCTTGATTGCCACCTCGCCTCGAGTGTGAGGCAATATAATAATAAATTCTTCGCCGCCAATGCGGGCGGCGATGTCTTCATTGCGCAAATTATCAGTAATAATTTTTGAAAAAGCCTTTAAGGCCTGGTCGCCCACTTGATGACCAAAGTTGTCGTTAACATTTTTGAATAGATCCAAATCACAAATTACAACACTGACCGGGTAGTGGTGGCGGTTGGACGCAGATAATACTTTTTCAGAGTCGGCGACAAAACCTCTGCGATTGAGCAAACCAGTCATCGAGTCGCTCACTGATTGTTTGAATAGATCGTTGCGTATATCAAACAAAAACGAGATGAGGATCGAACCGCCCAGTCCGGCACTTAACAGTGCGGAACCGACGTAGGATGCGTAGGTGATGAAGCTTTCGCTGTCCTCATAAAAAGCGGCCGCCAGGCTTCGGCTACTAAAAATCAAACTGTTGATCCAGAGTGTCATGAAATAAAGCTGATCGCCCATGTTGCGTCTGTATTGTTTTGAGCGGAGGGTGGGAATGCTGGCAATCACCGTGAAAGTCAACATCAGGCTGTTAAAGGCGTGAAGCCGAGAGGCCAGAGCCACATTGTTTGACACAAGCCATATCATCACTCCGCATCCTAATACCCACAGGCCGCTGAACAGTAAAATGGGAGGAGACTTCTGGCAGCGATACCAAGGGTACGCGCACAGAAGAGCATAGGCGGACATGCCTAGAACATTGGTGGCAACCGTCAAAGAGAGGCTTGGGGCGATGGTGTAATAAATCATACATAGCCAGGCGAGGCTGAACAGAATAAAGCCCATCAACACGCTGTTACTTGCGTGTTGACTATAAGGAGTGTGGCCCTTGGGAATGAAGGCGATAAACAGGGTCAAGGTTGTATTGATCGCAAATACACAGGCGACCAATAACAAATATGATGGATTGGCTTCCATACGGAGCAGGGCCCTTGATGTAGGATTAGGCGTTTCACGCTGCCTTCTTTTCCTCCCCCCCCCGGCGCCGGCAGGCGGCACCTTTGGGGGGCTGAAATCCTAAGTATTAACCAAGAACCCTAATCTGAACAGTTTGGTCAGGTTTTTAACCTCCACGCTCGGCCTGTGTGCCCCAGGCCGCCCAGAGTTCATCGGCAGATTTTAACCCTGCACAGGGCAGTGCATGGTTGGCAACGGCATTTGCTAAGCCGTTAATCATTTCCGGCAGGCGGTTTTCCCACATCGCCTGATGAAGGGCGGGCAGGGTTTCCCAGTCACCCAAAAAGGCGGGGGGTACTTGTGCAACGCCGGCGTCTATCATTCTGTTTAGACCGAGCACTTCGGCGGCACTGCACAGGTGAGTGCCAATAATTGAGGCGCTGGGCATAAGGATTTGGCGCTGACGCATCCAAACCTGTGGTGCGTAGAAGCTGTAGCGGCGACCCCCCATGTCTCCTGCATAAATCACCCGGCCCGTGTAGGGTTTGACGATCATAGTGGAGGCAAACAGCGAGTCGGTATTGGCCCTTTCGATGATAATGTCCGGCTGTCCTCGGGGGTTATCTGCAGAGCGCAGCAACTTGCCAATGGCTTTGCCGATGGGTTTGAGGGTGCGCTCGCTCATCAGGCGGACCACTTCTTTGAAAGCCACGGTTTCTCGATCTGGATCGGGAAGGTCCGGCATCGTTCGAGGCCAGTCGAAATCCGGTTCGCGCCGATGTATTTCAGCCAGGCTGACAGCGCCCAGAATCGCGTCGCCGAAACCCAAGGATAAAATAAAGTCTCTCTCTGCGTCAGTGTCGGTGATCACAACAATTCGCAAGGCCGCTGAGCGCCCTGCCTCAATGGCCGCCAGCGCGTTGTCGTCACGCTGTTCTGAGCCGCTGCCGTAGAATATTACTGTCGCCTCTCCGGGTTTGGCGCCCGCCTTGCGCAGCATTTCACTGGCGCTCGCTTCACCCGACTTACCCATAAAGGTCATATGATATCCGGAGCTGGCACCAAAATAGGTGAGACAGCCATTGGGGGCCAATGCCTGGAATGTGCGCGCAAACGTTCGTTCTCCAGCGTGGGAGACAGCATGAGAACAGAGCGCATTGTTATCACCCGCTTTTGCGTTGGCAGCTCTTATTGCTGCAAGGAATGCTTCGCCTTGACGCTCCCAGTTCTGCCACTCTCCAGGATTGCCGGGTACTTTAGTAAAGCAGTTTTTAATCTCCTCTGCCTTGCGATTGACAGCCGCACACCCCTGATCGGCAAGCGTCTGTACCCTCTCGTCAGAGGACACGAGGCCCACGATGTGTGCGCCGGCCGCGCGTCCTAGCTCCACTGACCAGGCTCCAGTGCCGGTGGCGGCGCCTTCTATAAACAGTTTGTCTCCCTGGCTGATTTTTAGTGCACTGAACAGTGCTCGGTAGGCGGTGCCGGCGGTTAATATGTAGCTGCCACTGTCCTCCAGTGTGAGATCGGCAGGGGCGGTAAAACACTGAGGGCCATCGGCAAGCATAAACTGTTGATGTGAGCCCTTGGGCCCCTGGTAACCCTGGATGTGAAATTGCGTAAACATAGGGTCATCGCCGGCGCTGGGGTCGAGCAAATCAGAGACCCCGGAATACACTGTCACCAGTTTTCCAACGGCCAGTCGACCCTCTGCTTGTAATGCTTCACCCAGTTCTACAACAAGCGCAATACCCCCGGATCCGGTTACGTGAACATCTTCATCGTGTTCATCAAACAAAGAAATCGGAATGCCTGAAATGGCCCAACAATCGTTGTAGTTTATTTCAGAAGCTAACATGTAGAGCAGGGCTTGATTGGGGCCTGCTGATTCGACAGGAAGAATAACTTCTTTCTCCGCCTCAATAGGTTCTCCGTGTAAGTATTCACCGTTGGATTCATCACGTACCACAGCACTGGCCAACTGGAACTCAGGCACTGGGCTAACGCCGGGATAAAACGGAGAGCCCATTGGCAGCAATTTCCCACTTTCAATTAAAGATGCTTTTTGCTCCGGGTTTATTCTTGGGCGACAGGGCAGTGCGGGTGACTGTTTATCCATAAACAATTGAATGCCTTTTCGACCGCCGTGTTCGCTGTCCAAAATACATTCAGAAAATTGTGCAATCTCTGCTTTAAGTCCCTCTGAGAAACCTGCTTCAAAACCTTGTCTGACCAGTGACACAATAGTGTTTGCCGTTTTTCCTCTGCCACAGTTCGATGCAGCCTTGAGACACGCTTGCACATGTTTGTCTGCCAGTGAAGTCTCCTCAAACGGCACGGGTGTTTGCCAGCGTGTTAGCGCGGCATGCCGCTTTTTCATCGCTAGAAAAGCTTCGCCGCCAACCGTCAGTGCCGCTTCTCGAGCCGCTGCCTGAGCGATAGAGAGTACGCTCTCGGAACCTGTTGCCAATCTATCTATAAGACCCAAAGCGTGCGCACGGGTGCCATCGATCTGTCGTCCAGACAACAAAATAGACAAGGCACTTGATAGACCTTTCTCTGCCAGTTCATGGTGGTCAACCAAGAGCTGCGGAAGGCGTTGGGTGCCGCCGTAACCGGGCGGCAAAAATAAATTGATTTCCGGTTGCCCCATCGCCGTTTGTTTGTTGCCTACTCGAAAGTGACAGGCGAGGGCCAGTTCACATCCGCCACCGAGGGCCACACCTTCGATAGCCGCGATCACAGGCTTCTCCATTGTTTCGATCAGCGTTGCCACTGCGTGAGCTTTTGAGGGTAGCGACCTGGCTTGAGCGGGTGTGTGAACATCTTCTAGTAGTTGACGTATATCCGCGCCTGCAACAAAGCTTTTGCTACCCTGTCCTGCCAGTACAATTGCACCAATATCTTTTCGTCGGGATAAGTGAGTCAGGGTCGTTTCGAGTTCATCGAGCAGTCGTTCAGACAGTGCGTTGACCGGTGGATTACTGAGAGTGACGGTGGCGATTCGCAAAGGGTCTGAATTGCCCTGACCGACAGGGACATATTCCATGCGCAGCATGCGTGTAGTCTCAATCAATGTTTGTGCCGAAGCCCGGTCCTCGGCATTGCGCCAGCGGTTAACGGCTTGTCGAATATCTGCCAGGCACTCCGGATTTCGCAGTGTTGAGGTGTCTCCTAGTGATTCATTCAGAACCATAGATTTCAAAAACCTGCGCATGTATTTACCACTGCGAGTTTCCGGGAACTCAGAAACAGTAATAAAATCAGATGGCATCGCGACCACGCCTTTCTCTTCGCGAACCAGATCTCTGAGCCGCCTCTCGTCATCCCGAGTGATTGTTTTTCCCGGAGTTGGCAAGACAAATGCCAGTGGCGTGAGACCTTTCTCTCGATGGGGCGCGCCAATAACAATACAGTTTCCTACGGGAGAGTCGGGGCTAATTTGTTTGTCTTTAAGAATAGCGCCTTCGATTTCTTCGGTGCCAAGCCTGTGCCCGGATACATTAATGACATCGTCCGAGCGGCCGTGAAGTGAGAAACTGCCGTCGGCATATTTTCGAGCAAAATCTCCCTGTAAATAAACGTGAGCTGCGGTGCCGTCTTTTTTACAATAGCGAGAGAAGTACTGTTTCTCAAAGCGCTCTTTGTCACCACTCCAGGAGGGCTCGCCTACCCGTTCGCTATCTCCCCAGATAGTACGAGCCAGGTAAGGGTATGGGCGCGTGATAACGACCTCTCCTTTTTCTTCTTCCTCTGCACAGCGATAGTGGTGTCGACCCTCTTGGTTTGCCGGTCCTTCAGCCAACCAGACATCGCCAAAGATCCAGGGTAGGGGGTAAGTGTGTGCATCGGCACGCAGGGGCAGGTCTCTATTGCCATAGGGGTGTGTCCAGACTATTCCCCCGTGTTCGGTGGCCCAATAGGAATTAATGTATTGGGGAGTCATCAATTTCATACCAAATTCTTGCACAGCGGGGCTGGTCGGTTCTGCGCAAAAAGTGGCGACTTTCAGTGAGTCGACACTGTAGCGCTCAACGTCCGCCTGGTTCTGCGGATTGGTCATTACTGATTTCAAAAAGGTCACACCGGCTTTAAAAACGCTGATGCCGTGGCGCTGAATGATTGAAGAGAAACGCCCTGCGTTAGGAAAAACGGGAGACCCTTCGGTGATGACACCGGGAATTCTTGCCGCGAGCGAACCGGTAATCATGTAAGACTGCCCAGTAATCCAGCCGGGGTCGGCAACCACATAAATGGCGTCTTTTCCGGGCTCTGCATCGAAGCTGACTTTCATTGTATGGGCTATGCCCGAGACATAGCCGCCATGTACATGAACAACCCCTTTGGGTTTTCCGGTCGAACCCGAGGTGTAAATAATAAAGAGAGGAAACTCAGCATCGACAGGACTTGCCGGTACTGATTGCCAGAGCGCCGCTACCAATGCCGTATCATCGAGTTGATGCATTTGTTCCAGGCTAATATCTGCTTTTTTGAGTATTTTTTCCTGAGCGAGTGCAAGCACATCGTGAGCCCAAACATCACGCCCTTCCACCCAGGGTAAGTCTTGAATGCCCGCGTGTTTTACGACAACCACGTGAGTCACACGGCTCGGCGTGCGAGACAGGGCATCGGCCAGGTCCGCTCGTAGGTTGGCCGTTTTATTGGCAGAGAGCTTGGCGCTACCCAGCACCTTGCCAACTTCACGCATAATGTCTGCGCGCATCAAGGTAATGTCATCTTTAAGTGCTGTTTTCAGGTGATCAAGCAGTGTTGATTTTAATGTGGCATCAATGTCACAGCGGGAGATGACGGCGATAGCGCTTGGCACGCTGACATAGCGATCCAATGCGGGGTCCGTGTAAATTTCTTTGAACCCGGCAGTCTCTGCGTTGCGGGAAGCACCATCTGCGGTAATCACAACGGTTGCGCCGGCGTTTTCTATGCGGTCCGATAAGGTTTTATCTGAGAATCCCCCAAATACCGGGGTATAGATTACCCCGATTCTTTTTGCGGCTTCCGTCCAGATAATTTGCTCAAGTATGTTGGGCATATTCAGAGCAATCCGATCACCCTGGGATAAACCCATGTCTATTAACGCTTGAGCGGCTACCACGGAATCAATGAATAACTGGCGGCGGGTCAAGGTGCGATGATCAACGGGGCCACCCATGCCTTTGTTGGCAGTGGGGTCCCAGCGGTCCCCTTCATACCAAAAGGCTGTTTCACTGCCGTGCCCTGCGAGAACATGCCGGTCAACTTCGTTAAAAGCCGCATTGGTTTTTCCGCCGCAAAACCAGCGATAAAAAGGTGCGTCAACTTCATCAAGAGCAGTGTGCCAGGGAGTCCACTGTTGGGTCTCAACTGGCATGCCGGTTGTTGCGCAATACCCCGACCATTGTTCTTGTTCGCCGCGTTGTAACCAGGCGTCTAGTTGCGGGTGATACCAGTGAGTGTGAGTGGCTGCAATGTCACCGTGAAAGGCTCCGGTGTCCTCTGTGCAGCGATCTCGCATGTCTTGCCAGGCGGCTAGATCGCGAATAGGGTTGCTTGCTATTGAGGCCGGTGTGGGTGGCGTAAATACTGAATTATTCATGGGTCTATTAATCTCTTTTTTAATGACACTGGCCGGCTTGGAAGATTTGCTGATACAAGGCTTTGATTTCATTGGCGTTTGCCTGACGGGGGTTATTCCCCGGCGAGCCTGAGTCGAGTGCTTGCTGCGCCATGGTGGGAAGCAATCGGCTGTATTCCCCTGGATCAATGCCATATTCCTCAGGTGTGGGTACCTTGAGGTCTTTGTTTAACCGTGTGAGTGTGTCCACCAGTTGAGTGCAGGCGACCTGATCGCAAGCGGTGGCGTCGACAATACCCATTGCCCGTGCACAATCTGCATAACGCTCTCTAGCCGCTGGAATGGAAAACTCGGTGACGGCTGGCAGTAGCATAGCATTGCTGAGTCCATGGGGAACGTGGAAGTGTGCACCGATAGGTCGACTCATTCCGTGCACCAGGGCAACAGAGGAATTTGAAAAGGCCATGCCTGCCTGGGTGGCTCCCACCATCATTGCTTCTCTGGCCTGCATGTTGTCGGGCTCTTCGCAGGCGGTTCGAATGTTGGCGTAAATAATATTCATGGCAGAAAGGGCCAAACCATTGGAAAATGGGTTCGCTTTTTGGCTGACATAAGCTTCAATGGCGTGGGTGAGGCTGTCGATGCCTGTGTCTGCAATCAGGCGAAATGGTTTGGTGAGTGTGAGCTCATAGTCGATCAGTGCCGCGATCGGCTGGAATGCGATGCCCATCAGCAACATTTTTTCATCGCTGTCGTCATCGGTGATAATGGTGACCTTTGTCACTTCAGAACCCGTTCCAGCAGTTGTGGGCACCGCGATGAGCGGTAGTCCGGGAGCATTGGTTTGAGCTGGCATTTTGTAATCGGCGATGTCGCCGCCGTGAACACCACAAACGGCAATGGCTTTGGCGCTGTCGATGGCGCTGCCGCCGCCGATGGCGATCACACCGTCAAAATCCTGCGCCTGAAGCACTTCAATGCCTTTGTTAACCGCGCTGACAGTCGGGTCGGCTGGCACATCCGAGAATAAAGTGCAGGTGATTCCCGCGTCTTCCAGAGGTGCTAGTACGGTTTCTACGTGGCCTCGCTCAATAGCAAATTCAGCGGTAACCACCAGTGGGTTTTGAATGTTAAGTTGATGTAATACTTCGGGGAGTTGTTGGCTCGCACCGGCTCCCACCCGCATAATTCTGGGTAGTAATATTGCTGCTGACATCTTCTCTCTCCATACAGATTTATAATTTTAAATTATTAATTGTCTGTGGGACCGTATGGATATTTTTATATTTATAGTTTTGTATTTATAGTTTTATAGTGAAGCGTTGAAAATATTGAATGATCACTCGGCTTTAGTTGTAGTCTTATTTTTGAAATTAGGCAAGAGGTTTTCTTGGCAACAATGCTGTGTTGTGAATAAACAATCTTCTGTCTATACCAAGGTGTATGCTAAGCTGTTGATATATCTCACTTTGAAGCCTGTCCATACGGGTATATCCTAGTGCCCATTTTTCTAACGAATACTCGTTATCACAAAATTTTATTTGCGCATTTTCAGTCGCTTTTTGGGCGTCTTCGAATGAGCTATGAGAAAAAACGGTTTGTAAATTAATGAATAGAAAATGGATTTTAGTCCCTTTATTCAGCTTGTTTATCGCGGCGCTTGTCTTGCTCTTTTCCCATGGGAGTCGTTTGGCTCTGCTAAATTATACTCTCCAACTAAGTCTGGGAGCCGGTGCTCCGGCAATTACTGAATGGCAAGGCCTTGCCGTGAAGGAAAATCATTTTTCTATAAGGAAATTGGTTGTATTTCTTCCAGAAAATGCAAAGCCGCTGATCATTGAAGATATTGAAGGCGACTATCGTTTTGGTCCTTTGCGTCTGGAAAATATTAGTGTTGGCCATATTTCCTTGTCTTTGAATAAGGGAGAAAGTCGTTCTGTAGACGCAAATTCGTCAAATCAATTGCTAATGCTTTCTGAGCTATTGGCAATGGGTGTTGTGCCGCCGTTGCCCCGGGGAGAGTTGCGTCACATCCAGCTTGACGATTTGGATGACCCTTTGTCATTGCGATGGAAAAGTTCTGCGTTGAATTCCCAGCAATCCACTCTCTGGCAAGCGGGTTTTCAGGGTTTGTCCCTGTCGGCGGATATCTCTCGTGTCAATCAATTTGAGTATTCGCTCAATATGGATGTAGAAGGCAATCGCTTTCAGCTGAATCTTGTATCCGGGAAAGGTCAAAAGAATTGGGAGGCGGGGTTTTCTTTCCAGGCGTTCAATTTTGATTTATTGCGGAGTCTTTATCCAGAGGATCTTGTGTTCATCTCTGGCTGGGATATCAATCCAGAGTTGCAAGTACAGGTAACAATACCAGAGAGTCTGAACGGCTTGGATCTTTCATCTTTGAATGCAAACGGCGCTTTGAAAATCACGGCGGCATCAGACAAGTTTCAATTGCCCGAAGAAGGCGAGGTTTTAAATGACATGTCGTTCGCGCTTGATACGCATTTTTCGAAGGAAGGTGAGGTACTGAAAGTTAATGATGCACGTATTCACTTAAAAGCCAAACATAAAACGTATTGGGTTCCTGCTTTAAACTTGTCGATGGATATGCAGGTTTCAGAAGAAAAAGTTCTTATCGGAGGCCGCTTACTTGATGTGCGAGAAAGGGCTTTTGGATCAATAGATGGCGTTTATCATATCACCAACAATTCACTGGACTTAAACCTGAATTCTGTAGCGAATACCTTTAATGCAGAAGACGGCGCTTTGTCTGCGTGGTTTAGTCGTTGGCCTTTTCCCGGTGATATATTGAAAGGAGAGCTAGCTTGGAAAGCAGCTGTTGCCTGGGATGACACTGCGGGACTGAAAAAAGCAAGTGTTGCCATGTCCTTTGATGGAATATCAGGTTTTGTTGACGACATAATTATTAAAGATCTGCAATCACAGTTGTTTGTTGACTTGCGCGAAGATGGCGATTGGTTACTGAGAGCCGACTCGCCTTTATCTGTGGGATCTGTCGATGTGGGTTTGGTCGCCAGCACTGT
>CAJWCA010000078.1 GCA_913020395.1 uncultured Cellvibrionales bacterium
GTATTACACGAGAGACATCCTACATATTTTACGGTCTGTTTTTATCGACCCTGTCGATGAGCCTGGCAAGCTGGCTCGGCTATTTTTCGCAAACCTGGCTTGAACAAAACACGCCTGAACACCAATCCCTTACGCTATTCGTTTATTTAACGATCATGGCATATTGCCAATTCTGCAGAAGTTACTTTCAGCTTCAGGCAGCGTATCGGCTCTGGAATACCGCAATACACTGTTTAACACTTGTTGCAGCGATGGCGGCAGTCTTGTCATATTTTATACCGGCTGAGCTCAGTAGAACGCTGACGGCTGATGTTGGCATTCTCGCGGCAACGGTATTATTTGTATTAAGTGTTGTAATGGTGATTGAAAATGCGCCCCGAGCACAAACCTTTATGTTAACGCGCCTCATCATCACTCCACCGGCAATGGCGCTGGCATTCAGTACTTTTCAGTTTGTGCCTCGCAGTGAACATATCTATAGCTTGATCATGCTGGCGCTGTGTGTCGAAGCCATGGTCCTGACGTACAGTCTGGTGGATCACAGCGTGAAAATGGTGCAAATTCGCCTGCAAATCCACCACGAACAATCCGTCAAACATGTGCTTCAGATCTCACAGATAAAGATTTTGCGCGCGATTAGCCGTGAGATACGCTCCCCCATTAGCGGCGTCATTGGAATGGCCCAACTGCTCCAGGACACCTCCCTAACAAGAAACCAAAGAGAGCAAGTGCAAACGATAAAACGCTCCGGAGAGGCGCTGCTAAAATGGCTCAATCGCCTCAGCAATTGGTCTGCCATACGCAGTAAACGTGTTCAGCTGAGCGCGCTTCCTTTTGATCTGCCCGCCTTGGTCAGCGAATGTATCGATGATCACAGTGACTACGCCGCAGACCGGCATATCGGGCTGAAGCTCGAACTGGACCGGCGTGTGCCCACACTCGTCAATGGCGACCCGGAACGCGTTAAGCAAATTCTGGCGGGATTACTGGGGCACTCGCTCTTTTACAGCGAACAGGGACAGATAACCCTTTCAGTCACACCGGGGCACAAAAAACACCAGCTAATTTTCAAACTATGGGATTCACACAGCGGCTTGCAGGAGCTGGAAATTGAAGCGCTGCAAAATGACTTGGACAACGCCTCTCACACCTCTGCCCAGCAGGACTGGTATATCGCTCAAGAGCTCAGTAAAGCCATGGAAGGGGATCTCAATGTACACATTGACAGACAGTCGACCCACAGTTCGGCGCACTATTCACTGACGCTGAGCCTACCCAGACACACATTACTACAGCACAACGAAGCGGAATATGATCTGCTCCTGCGTGACAAACGATTACTCATTGTGGACGGGAACGTTTCATCTCGAAAATTGCTTGGCAAGAGGGCCGAGAGCTGGGGAATGCGTGTGCAGGGAGTGCCCACCGCCACAGAAGCGTTCGAGTTTTTGAAGTCTATGCCCGCCAATACCCATTGCGACATTATTGTATTAGATCAGGACATTCCCGACCTGAACGGCCTTGAATTGGCCAATCAGCTCCATCAGATTACTAACATTGCCAATCACACGATTCTGATCATGCTCAGCGGGGCCGCCACTATCCCTGAGGCCGAATATGCGGCCTCCAAGGGTATTCGGCGTGTATTGCGCAAGCCCATTACAGCAAACTCCCTAAAGATAACACTTGCCGAAGAATTGACCCTTGCCCAGGGGAAGCGACACACCCCCAGGAACTAGCGAGTGCCAGTGCAGACAAGCAGTAGTATACTAGCGCTATTTCCTACAGACTTTACGAAACAACGCCATGAAAAGACCCAAGCTTTCCCCAGTAGATCAGCTGATCACTCTGGCAGACAAGGCCTTGCGAACACTGAGCCCAGGCAATACCCAAAGCGAGCGCGAATCGCCCGCACGAAATGCAGAAGTCAACGAGCTTTCAGCGTCTGAGCAACGGCATTCAGCGGGTTTGATGAGGGTAAATCACAGCGGAGAAGTTTGCGCTCAGGCCCTCTATCAAGGACAGGCACTCACCGCGCGCCTGCCGGAAGTACGAGAGGAGATGGAAAAAGCGGCCGCAGAAGAAGAAGACCATTTGGCCTGGTGTGAACAACGTTTACAGCAATTGGATAGTCATACAAGCTTTCTAAACCCTGTGTGGTATGGCCTCTCCTTTGGCGTAGGCGCGGCAGCCGGCCTGATCAGTGACAAAATCAGTCTGGGCTTTGTTGCCGCCACCGAAGATCAGGTTTGCAAACACTTGCGCGGTCACCTGGAGAGCCTTCCCGACCAGGACCAAAAGAGTAAAACCATCGTTGAACAGATGTTGGTTGATGAGGCCCGCCACGCCCACACAGCGATTGAAGCCGGTGGGGTGCGTTTTCCTGCCCCTGTTAAGGGTGTGATGTCCCTGGTATCGGGGGCAATGACCAAGACCTCTTATCACGTGTGAGCCTTTGAAGGCTTTTACCTTACTTAGGCTTCTGAAGACTCTACAATTTCATGACTGTGGGTGATTTCGACCCCCGCAGCTTCAAGCATGATAGACGCCGAACAGTATTTGGTCGCCGACAGTTCAACGGCCTTTTTGACCTGATTCTCTTTTAACTTAACACCCGTCACAACAAACTTGAGGTGGATTTTAGTAAAGGGAGAAGGCACCGCATCTGCCCGCTCCGCCTCTATATCAACACGGCAGTCAGTCACATTTTGGCGAGACTTTTTCAATATGCTCATGACGTCGAAATTTGAGCAGCCCCCCAAACCCAGAAGCAACATTTCCATCGGTCTTGGACCCATATTGCGGCCCCCGTGGTCTTCTGGTCCGTCCATCACGACACTGTGGCCACTGCCTGATTCAGCGACAAACATCGCGCCATCTACCCATTTTACTGTCGCTTGCATATCTACCTCTTCTGAAATTTTTCGAAACACAGGATGCCCCAAGGCGCGCAAGATTAACATAAAAGCGCTAAAAACCAGAAATGTGATCAGTTTCCTTGCAATATCGGGCT
This sequence comes from uncultured Cellvibrionales bacterium, assembly GCA_913020395.1. GTDB lineage: Bacteria > Pseudomonadota > Gammaproteobacteria > Pseudomonadales > Cellvibrionaceae > CAJWCA01. The sequence goes on from CAJWCA010000078.1 coordinate 3,014, forward strand.
TATCTATCTTTGCCTTTTGCCATAAACTGCGTAAGCTATAAGCCACTATAATTGCCGGTACAGGCAGTGGAGAATAATAAACGTAATGAATTCGCCCATTAGAACCAAGGAGCCCAGTGTGGTTGCCGTGTCACTTACCCCCCATATCCGCAATGTCGATGAATTTTTAAGCCATTGCCACCGCCGTCGCTACCCTGCCAAGAGCACCTTAATTTATGCGGGTGATAAAAGTGAATCACTGTATTACATCGTCAAAGGGTCCGTAACCGTTATCATCGAAGATGACGAAGGCCGCGAAATGATCGTTGCCTACCTCAACAACGGCGATTTTTTCGGAGAAATGGGCCTGTTTGATGACGAGGATTCCCGCAGCGCCTGGGTAAGGGCAAAAACAGAGTGTGAAGTCGCTGAGATCAGCTATACAAAATTTCAGGAGTTGTCAGAAAAACACCCTGAGTTCTTATATGCTATCGGTGAGCAGATGGCCAAACGTCTGCGCAAAACAACACGCAAAGTGGGGGACCTGGCTTTTCTGGATGTGACGGGTCGTGTTGCCCGTACGCTGCTCGACCTGTGTAAGGAACCCGATGCAATGACCCACCCCGATGGCATGCAAATTAAAATCACACGCCAGGAAATTGGGCGTATCGTCGGCTGCTCACGCGAGATGGTGGGACGTGTTCTCAAAACCCTGGAGGATCAGGGTTTAGTCACTGCCAAAGGTAAAACAATGGTTGTCTACGGCACCCGTTAATTAAACATTTCAAGTAATCGCATGCCGGGGTCTTCAGCTTTCATGAAGGCCTCGCCCACCAGAAAACTATTCACATTGTGTCCTCGCATCGCCATCACGTCATCAATGGTATGAATGCCACTCTCCGTGACTACAATTTTATCCGAAGGGATACTATCCAATAGTCCAAAGGTGGTGTCTAAAGAGGTACTAAAGGTGTGAAGATTTCGATTATTAATACCAATGAGTTTGTTTGGTAACTTCAGCGCCATCGCCAATTCCTCAGCGTTGTGCACCTCAACCAACACGTCCATTCCCAGTGACAGCGCCAATGCATTCAGAGTCTCCAATCTTTCACTGGAGAGCACCGCAACAATCAGCAGAATACAATCAGCGCCGATCGCACGGGATTCATAGAGTTGATATTCATCGATAATGAAATCTTTACGAATCACTGGCAAACTCGATGCCTGCCGCACCTCTTTCAGGTATTCGTCAGAGCCCTGGAAGAAATCCACATCGGTTAATACTGATAGACACGCAGCACCGCCGCGTTCGTAGCTTGTCGCAATTTTGGCTGGATAAAAATCTTCGCGAATAACGCCTTTGCTCGGAGACGCTTTTTTAATCTCGGCAATAACCGCGGCTTGATCCGCAGCAATTTTCCGCTCCATCGACGCAACAAAACCACGTGCGCTTTCCTGGCCTTGAATCCGCTCCTGAAGCTCTGCCACAGGCGTCGTGTCACTGCGTTCTTTAACCTCTTCCAGCTTACGCTCGATAATCTTTTTTAGAATTGTAGGTGTTTCCGTAACCATTTGATTACTCACTGGGTTCTCTCTCAATTATTCACTGTGGGTGAAGGTCGGGTTACGACCTACCCCAATCTTGTTTATACGTTTTTTAAGACTTCTGAAAACGAAGCCAACTCTTGAATTTTTGCTTTTGACAAACCACTGCCGATTGCATCGGCCGCCATGGTAACGCCTTCTTTAAGATCAGCCGCAATGCCCGCCACGTAAATGGCGGCTCCTGCATTCAGGGCGATAATATCCTGTGCCTTACTTGCCTCCAGGGAAGTGCTTTTACCGAGAGCGTCCTGAATCAGAGCGAGTGATTCATTCGCGCTTTCTACAGCCAAACCTTCCAGGCTACGACGCTCGATATCAAAGTCTTCAGGCTTAATGGTATATTCCGTCACCACCCCGCCCTTCAACTCTGCCACCTGAGTATCCGCGGCAATACTGATTTCATCCAGGCCGTCTTTTGAGTGAACAATCATGATGTGTTCACTCCCCAATCGAGCCAATACCTCTGCCATTGGACGACATAAGTCAGCGGAAAAAACTCCAATTAATTGCCGCTTAACGCCGGCCGGATTGGTCATTGGTCCCAAAATATTAAAGATTGTTCGCATGGCCAATTGTCGACGAGGACCAATTGCGTGTCGCATCGCGCTGTGATGGCTGGGCGCAAACATAAAACCCACACCAATCTCTTCAATACAACGCGCAATTTGTTTGGGGTCCAGATCGAGATGAATGCCCGCAGCCTCTAAGACATCAGCACTGCCCGTGGAGCTCGATACCGAACGATTGCCGTGTTTTGCTACCCGTCCACCTGCAGCGGCGATAACAAACGTTGCCGCCGTAGATACATTGAACAGGTTGGCTCCGTCGCCACCCGTACCAACGATATCAACAATGTGCTCACCCGTGACATGCACCGGCACCGCCAATTCGCGCATCACCTGTGCTGCGCCCGCCACCTCTTCAATCGTTTCACCTTTCATGCGCAAACCGAGCAGCAGTGCCCCAACTTGCGCCTCGGTTGCAGCACCTGTCATCACCTGGCGCATAACCGCTATCATGTCATCATTCGTGAGGTTTTCGCCCTCTACCAACATGGCTAATGCTTGTTGAATATTCATTTTTATTCCTGTCGTCAATGCGAATGTTTGCCAGAGGCTTACTGCAAAAAGTTGCGCAGCAAATCATGGCCGTGGGCGGTCAGGATAGACTCGGGGTGAAATTGAACGCCCTCGAGATTCAGCGTTTTATGACGCAGCCCCATAATTTCATCCATTTCCCCGTCTGGTGTTTCTGTCCAGGCTGTCACCTCCAAACACTCCGGTAGACTGTCTTTATCGACAACCAAAGAATGGTAACGGGTCGCCTCAAAAGGATTAGACAGGCCGCGGAATACTCCCTGGTCATTGTGATAAATCGGCGAGGTCTTTCCATGCATCACGGCTCTTGCACGCACCACCTTTCCACCAAATGCCTGACCAATACTCTGGTGCCCCAGGCAGATACCCAACAGGGGAATCTTACCGGCAAACGCTTCAATCGCGGCAATAGAGACACCGGCTTCATTGGGTGTGCAGGGCCCCGGGGAGATCACAATTTTTTCAGGGGCTAATGCCGCTATTCCTTCAACATCGATTTCATCGTTTCGGATCACCTGCACTTCGGCTTTAAGTTCACCCAAATATTGCACCACGTTATAGGTAAACGAGTCGTAATTATCAATCATGAGCAACATCGGTCGTCTCCTATATAACCATATCTACGGCGCGGACAATGGCTCGCGCTTTGTTCATTGTTTCTTTCCACTCCAGGGCGGGAATGGAGTCGGCAACAACACCGGCACCCGCCTGCACACTCAAAGTGCCATCTTTTATAACGGCGGTTCGAATAGCAATGGCGGTATCCATATTACCATTCCAGGCGATGTAACCTACCGCACCGCCATAAACACCGCGTTTTACATCTTCAAGTTCGTCGATGATTTCCATCGCCCGAATTTTAGGTGCACCCGACAGGGTTCCCGCCGGTAATGCCGCTCTCAATACATCCATTGCACCGAGCCCTTTCTTAACTTGCCCCGTTACATTAGACGTGATGTGCATGACATGAGAATAGCGTTCCACCACCATTTTGTCGGTGAGTTTGACGGTGCCTATTTCCGAAATTCGCCCCGCGTCGTTTCGACCGAGGTCGATCAACATGAGATGTTCGGCAATTTCTTTGGGGTCGTTAACCAGTTCCTGCTCGAGAGCCAGATCTTCAGCGTCGTTATAACCTCTGCGGCGGGTGCCAGCGATCGGCCGCACGGTCACTTCACCGTCTTCTAACCTGGCAAGAATCTCGGGGCTGGAGCCCACCACATGGTGATCGCCCAGGTCCAGAAAATACATATAAGGAGAGGGATTTAAACTGCGCAGCGCACGGTAAAGGTTTAGCGGCTCAGCCGAAAAAGGAATCGACAAACGCTGGGACAGCACAACCTGCATGGTGTCCCCTGCCAGAACATACTCTTTGACATCCTTCACGGCCTGCTCAAACTTCTCTTTACCAAAGGAAGAGCTAAATTGGGCTTCACAGGTATCCGGCGCCGACAGTGACATAGCCGCCGTCTCGGGAACACCTTGTTGTAGTCTCTGCTCTAATTCGTCCAGACGTTTAACGGCGACATTGTAGGCGTCGTCTATCTCCGGGTTGGCGTGAACCACTAATATTAACTTGCCACCCAGGTTATCAAATACCAAGACTTCGTCTGAGACCATCAGCAGAATATCCGGCGTGCCAATCACATCCCGAGGCGCGCCCGACTTCAGTCGAGGCTCAACATAGCGCACACAGTCATAACCAAAATACCCTACCAAACCACCATTGAATCGAGGCAAACCCTCCAGCTCTGGTGCGCGATAACGGGCCTTAAACGACTCAACAAAGTCCAGGGGGTCTTCGCATTCGAAGGATTCTACTAATTTGCCATCTCGTTCAATGTCTATTTGCTGGCCAGAGGCCTTCATTATAGTGCGGGCTGGCAAGCCTAAAATGGAATACCGACCCCATTTTTCACCCCCTTGAACAGATTCAAAGAGGTATGAATAAGGCCCGCGAGCAAGTTTCAAATAACTGGAAAGTGGGGTATCAAGGTCAGCCAGCACCTCCCGGACAACGGGAATGCGGTTATAGTTCTGGGCAGCCAATTGGCTAAATAGTTCAGGCGTCATGGATCAATCTCTGTGTTAGCGCGGCTCTTCGCTATAGGGTATGTACGCTGCGGATTTGAGGCTCTTCTGTCGGAAGTCCCTTAGTAAGGAGCGTCAGAATACGCATAGAATGGCTGAATTCAGCCAAATAACAGGACTATCGACGCCATCGTTCAGCGAGTGCTGAAACGCGAGAATGGCACAGAGTTGTGCAAATTGCAGAGCAGTCGTTCACAGAGCGCCTCCAAATGGTTAGGGCGAGTAGTGTACTGAATTCAAGGCCTTCTGCCTATACCCTATCGCCCACCCATTCTCTCAAGCTTCAATCGAGCTTAGCGATTGACTTGCGCCAGCTGATCCCGCATTGCGCCCACTGCGGCCTGATAGCTCTCAGCACCAAAAATCGCGGATCCGGCAACAAAGGTATCAGCCCCCGCCTCAGCAATCGCTTTAATATTGTCGGCCGTGACACCCCCATCGATCTGTAGGCGGGTATCGGTGCCCGCCTGGTCGATCAGGGCTCTGGCCTGACGGAGCTTGTCCAGGGTATAGGGAATGAACTTCTGCCCCCCAAAACCCGGGTTGACTGACATGAGCAACAACATATCAAGCTTGTCGAGTACATACTGCACCTGGTCCAGCGTGGATGCTGGGTTGAGCACCAAACCCGCCTTACAGCCGGCCTCTTTAATCAATTGCAGCGAGCGATCGACATGTTTCGAGGCGTCGGGATGGAAGGTAATGTAGGTCGCGCCGGCCTCAGCAAAATCCCCAATCAGGCTATCGACAGGTTCGACCATTAAATGCACGTCAATAGGCGCTGTAATGCCATACTTTCGCAGGGCTTTACAGACCATAGGGCCCACCGTTAAATTAGGTACATAATGGTTATCCATTACGTCGAAATGAACGATGTCGGCGCCGGCTTCTAACACGGCATCAACTTCTGCCCCCAAGCGAGCAAAGTCAGCGGCCAGTATCGAGGGTGCAATTTTAAAGTTTTTCATAAAAAGTCCGACTAATAAGATAGAGATGCGCGGTATTGTATAAGGAACGACAGCACAAGTCAGGATAGAAACCATGATAGTAAGGCGAATCGGGTTATTTACAGAGGCTGGACCGTCACTTGGCGTTCGTCGAGTGTGTAAGCTTGTTACTGCCGTGCTCATTCTAGCGCTAGCCGCTAATACTATTGCCCAGACGGACACCCAGGCTGACGCTACTGATGGGGCTGAAACAGACGCCGAAACTACAGCCGCCGCCGAGCCCAAGCCGGTCACTCCCCCGCCTTACAAGTCCACTGAAGAACGGGACATGAAGCTATTGGCCGAACGACTGGCTCCCGACGCCGCGATTTGGCTCAACAGTAGTAGCGAAGAATTTTTGGCCATCTATGAACCCGACCACACGGGCAGCCCCTTTGGTGTGCTGCTCATCATTCACGATGAAGGCCAACATGCCACTTGGCCGCACAATATCGAAACCATTCGACTGGCATTGCCGCAATACGGCTGGGGAACACTCACCCTCTCACTCCCTTTGCCGGACTACCCCAAACTACCGGAGAGAGAACCACCCAGCACGCCACCCGCTCCTGCGCCATCAGAGGACGGTGAAGATACCAATCCGCCGGGTGCCGAAGACATTGATGAAACCAAAGACATTTATAATGCGGAAACCGGTGAGGTCGACAATGTTGACGCGGTCAGTTCGACCCCTTCACAAGAGCCTCAGGAAACACCCGAGCCGCAACCCGACCCAGCTGAACAAAGGGCCCAGGAGCGCATTTCAGCGGCAATCAAATGGCTCAACGAACAGGGGCAATACAATCTCGCCATTCTGGGGGACGGCATCGGTGCCACCCGCGCCAGTCAATATGTGGCCAGCGAGAACGCCCGCAACGCCGGCACCAATAACATCAATATTATTCGCGGCATGATCATGCTCAATCCCCAGCACAATGTGCCGCAAGGGGAACTCAGCCTGTTAGAGTTTTTTGAACAAAGCCCGATGCCCACACTCGACATATATTTTGGTTATGAACGCTACGATCAGGAGGCCGCCCGCATGCGCAAACAATTGGCGAGACGGGCAAAGTTTGAGACTTATCAGCAATTTCACCTGCCGAGAACCACCGCACAACCCAAAATTAATACTTACAGCCCAAGTAACAGTCAGCGCGGCGTGAACAGGCTTACTCAGCGGATTCGAGGCTTTTTACAAAAATATGCACGCGGCGTCGCGGTAGACAATGCCCGGATACAAAATCGTTAAGGGGCAGATGGGTCTAGCCCGCCCAATAAAAAAACGTCCAATTCTCTGAGTCGTTCCGGTGTGCCTATATCTCGCCACGCTCCGGAATGGACAACACCTTCTATTTGGCCACGGTTAATCGCCCTATCAAACACTTCACGCAGCGGAAATTTCTCTCTCCTCTCTGGATATTCTGAGATAAGCGCTGGCGACATCAAGGCCATGCCACTATAGGTATAGGCACCCCCATCAGTACCCTCACCTGCCAAGCGCAGTAGGCCGTCGCGATCCAGGGCAAAGTCACCCGTTTTGTGAAAACCCGGGTTACGCACCATCACCAAACGTGCCAAGCTATTGCTTGATACCAATGGTTGGCTTAGCAGATTCGAGTAGTCAAAGTCACTCCACACATCGGCGTTAGCCAATATAAAAGAACTTGCGCCCAGATAATCCATTGCTTTAGAAATCGCCCCACCTGTTTCAAGCGGGTAGGGCTCGGTAGAATAGGTGAGGTTCACACCGAGTGCAGAACCGTCACCGAGATAAGCTTCAATTTGCTCACCAAGGTAAGCAAGGTTAATCAGCATGTCCTCGATTCCAGCCGCCTTCAAACGCTCTATCTGATGTTGAATTAGCGATTTACCGCCCACTTCCAGCAGGGGTTTGGGTGTATTGTCAGTCAGCGGGCGCATGCGTCGGCCTTCCCCTGCCGCCAGGATCATTGCTTTCACTCACGGTCCCCCGCACTGGCATAATCGCTGTACCAATCAAATTGCTCTAAGCGAGGGATCAAGCTCGATTTAAACCACTCCCCAAAAGGTCGCAGCGCGTCGTAGTCTTGTGAGACCTCCAACACATAACGAATAACCAGTGGAATATCCCTCAGGTAGGCCGCCTTATTGTCCCTCAGTGACAGACGCGTAAATATGCCCAGCACTTTGATATGCCTTTGCATGCCCATCCAATCGAACCAAGTCATAAACTGTTGTTTATCGACGGGCGGCATCAGGCCGGCATCAACGGCCATGTCTCCATAACTGCCCGCCCAGTGCCTCACCTGCTCTCTGGGCCAACGGATATAGCAGTCTTTAAACAGTGAGACGAGATCGTAGGTGACAGGGCCCCATACCGCATCCTGAAAATCGATCACTCCGGGGGCGCAGCCCTCTGTCACAATCAGGTTGCGGCTGTGAAAGTCTCGATGTACCCACACCTGCGTTTGTTCAAGCGCAGAGGCTGTCAAACGAGCAAACATGTCTTCTAACATGCTTCGCTCCTGTTCATTCAGCTCATACGCTAACAACTCCTCTACAAACCACCGGGAAAATAAGGCCATCTCGCCCTGTAATCGATGGCCGTCATAGATCGGAAGTTTGCAGTCAGTGTTTTTATCCACCTGCTGCATGCGCAACAGCGTCATCATCGCCTCGCCGTAGAGCAATTCTGGCCCCGCCTCCGGCAGGGCTGAGTGATACAAATTGTCCCCGAGATCCTCTATCAATAAAAAACCTTGAACTTCATCGCTGTGGAATATTTCAGGCGTATGAACACCATTTTGGCGCAGGCACTTTGCCACACGGATAAACGCGCCGGTATTCTCCGTCTCCACAGGTGCGTCAACCGCCAAAAGGGAAGGCTCGGTATTCAAGCGATAATATCGCCTGAACCCGGCATCACCGCTGATGGGGTTTGCCGTCAGCTCTGCACTTAGACGCAGCGCACTTCCCGCCCGAATGCTCTCGCTTATTTTTTCCCTGGCCCACTCTATGAGCGCTATGTTCCTTTCTTTCATCGGTAAAAAGCCTTAATTACCTTCAATTGTCGCTACATTCTAACCGATAGCCCCCCTGCAATTCCAAGCGACAGCGCTTTCGCGTAGAATCAGCGCCTGGTTAACACAATGGCTCAGGCCAATAGACTCTTTTAAGCGGAAATAAACCCCGATGGTACAACGCAATTCTGCCTTGATGGTGGCCCTCTACGCACTGGCCAGCCAACCTTTCAGCCCCTTGATGGCAGAGACAGAACACTCTGAATGGCTTTGTGAAGCCGCAGACACCGACCGGGAACCCTCCTGGCAATGTGAGCGCCAATCCAAACAGCAGCAAACTCAAAGCCGAAGCATTTACGCAGCCCCTCAAAATACTCGCGCTGAGAGTGTAGGCAATAGACAGGAGAACTACGGCCGCCTGGACTGGGTTCCGCGAGACAAGCTAAGCGAAACACAAAAAGCCGCCTTACCCTCGAGCTGTTGTGGGGCCTACATAGAGCCAACACGGACAGACGAAGACGCCAATAAATTGCCCGAGCAGTCATCACTCCGGGCGTCTGCCAAAAAATCCCAACTGATTGACAACGTCGACGCCATTCTTAGTGGTGACGTTTTATTTACCAAGGGTCGTCAATCAGTCCAAGCAGATAAAGTCTCACTGAACAAAGAAACTAATCGGGCCACACTGGAAGGGGATGTGTCTGTTCGGCAACCGGGCGTATTAATGTTGGCCGACCGGGCATCCATTAATATCAAAACCGGTGAAGGCGATCTGGAACAGGCAGAGTTTGTCCTTCATGAGAGCCGGGTTCTGGGCAGTGCTAAACGGCTTTTGAGCAATCAGGATAATGTCTTCACACTTGAAGAGGGAACTTATACTCAATGTGAACCCGACAGTGATACATGGCTATTAAAAGGGGGCGAGTTTGTTATCGACCCTAATACCGAAATGGCCAAGGCCCGTGATGTGAGTTTGGAAATCAAAGGTCTGCCTGTTTTTTATTCACCTTATATCTCATTCCCCATCGGCAACAACAGAGCATCCGGACTATTGATGCCCACCGTCGGTTCGGCCGACGACAACGGCTTTGATATGAGCGTGCCCTATTATTTCAACTTGGCAAACCATTACGACGCAACCCTGACACCCCGTTTTATGAGCGCCAGGGGTACGGGACTGGAAGCCGAGTTACGCCACCTCAGCCCTCGCTTCTACAGCAAGTTGAAGTTCGCTTTCCTTGGCGACGATGAAGGCGGTAACGCCCGAGACCGAGAGCAGTTATTTAAAGAAGGCTTGATAAGTGAAGATGAAATTAGGCCCTATGAAGGTGAGGATCGCTGGTTAATCAACCTGGAGCAGAAAGGCAGGCTGTCTCCACAGTGGGGCACCTTGATTAATTTCACCCAAATTAGCGACCTGGATTACTTCCGCGACTTCGGTGCTACCAGCCTCGATATTAATAGTCGCACACACTTGAAGCGCCAGCTGCAGACCACCTACCGAAGCGAAAACTGGCGATACCGTTTAAAAACCGAAGATCATCAATCTCTGATATCCAACCGCCCGCGCCCCTATCGACTGCTGCCTCAAGTGTCGATGAATGGCGACTACCAATACGGTGAAGTGTCTCTAAAACTTAACCACGAGCTCACCCGCTTTGACCACGCCGATCGGTGGACCAATAACAACGATTCGGCCAACGGCGACCTGATTATCACGGGTCAACGTGCCCGCCTTGATTACCACCTGGGTTGGGAAAAGGAATGGCTCTGGGGGCACTTCAAACCCAGCATCATGGCAAAAAGTCTTCGCTATGATCTGGATACGGAAGGACTCAGTCAGGACGATAACAAAAGCCCTACAATATCCGCTCCCCAGGCAAGCCTGGACATGGGTTTGATTTTTGAGCGCCAGGGCAACTTATTTGGCGGGCATACCCAAACCTTTGAGCCACGGCTGTTCTACTTCTACAGTGAATATGACGACCACGGCGCCCTGTTTAATTTAGGTGAAGGCAATCAATATCTTGATTTTGACACGGCCCAACTTACGTTCAACTACAACCAACTCTTTCGGGATACCCGCTTTTCCGGAGGGGATCGCATTGATGACGCCAACCAGCTGGCGATGGGCCTGACGACACGCTTCATCGACAACACCAGTGGCCGCGAGCGCCTGCGCGCCAGCCTGGGTCAGGTTTATTATTTCGATGACCGGCAAGTGACCTTAAATGGCGTGAGCGATGACTTGTCCCGATCGGCCGTGGCCATTCAGCTCAGCGGACAACTCAGCGAAAACTGGCGCTTGAGCGGCGATCTACTCTACGATGAAGAGAGTGAATCTCTCGCCAAAGCCGGCTTCACGGCTCGCTATAGCGACGATAAGTTCCGACTTTTCAACTTTAATTACCGCTATACCCGTAAATCACCGATCACCGACGTTTCCGATTTCGACAATGACGGCGACTTTGATGAACTCATCGACAGCGACATTGAACAGGTCGACATCTCAGGGGTATGGCCCCTGATCAACTTAGATGGCGGCAACGTCAGCGCAATCGTCCGCTATAACTATGATTTCACCTACAAACGGGAACTGGAAACGCTCACCGGACTCGAATATGACAGCTGCTGCTACCGAGTGCGTCTGGTCGCCCGGCGCTGGCTGGATAACGACCTGATTAACAGTAACCCGGCATTTGCCCTTGACCTCAAATATGATCAAGGTATTTTCTTTGAGTTTGAACTGATAGGCTTGGGCAGCACGGGTGAGCGCATCCTTAAAACCCTCAACGAGGGTATCGCAGGCTACGAAGACAGAGAAAACCAACGTCGCCGATAAAAACGGCGCAGGCAACCCAAGACAACAACAATGAGTAACGGTTTTTACATGAAAATGACACGCGTTAAGACAACTCTCTCCGCCCTGGCGGGTATATTGGCCATCTGCGGCAGCTCCGCCCTTATGGCAGAAAAGATCGTGCTCGATAAAGTGGTCGCGATTGTTGATGACGATGTTGTCATGGCCAGTGAACTCCAGTATCGACTGCTGAACATTACCCGCTCTCTACAGGCCTCCCAGACAGAAATTCCCCCGCTGGATGTCATGAAAACTCAGGTTCTGGAGCGTTTGATCGTTGAGAGGCTACAGTTGCAAATGGCTCAACGCGCCAATGTCAGAATCGCGGACCAGGAGCTGAATCAGGCCATAGGCCGTATTCAACAAAGCAACAATCTCAGCCCGGAACAATTTCTGGAGCAGCTCGCCCAGGATGGGATGACAATCAACCAACTGAGGGAAGACATTCGTCGCGAGTTAACCCTCAATCGTGTGCAACAGGGCAGCGTGAACCGCCGCATCAATGTGAGCCAGGCGGAGATTGATGGCTTTCTGGCGTCCCAGGAAGGCAAGTTCTGGGCTTCCCCAGACTACTTATTAGGCCATATCCTCGTGCCTGTCGGCAGTACAAACAGTGTTGCGGCCGCTGAAGAAATAGCCGATAAACTCCAACAGGAATTGCTTGATGGTGCCGACTTTAGAAATATCGCCGTCGCGAATTCTTCTGGGCAAAATGCCCTTAACGGCGGCGACATGGGTTGGCGCAAAGTGGCGCAGTTACCCACACTATTTGCTGAAGTTGTGCCCACCCTCAGTGCCGGCGATGTATCCTCGCCCTTTAAAAGCCCGGCGGGCTTCCACATTCTCAAGCTGTATGAACAGCGTGGTGGCGGTGAGCAACTGGTTGACCAGGCCAAGGTTCGTCACATTCTGATCAAACCCTCTGAGATTCTCACCAACGATGAGGCCCATGCCAAGCTTCTGGGTGTTCGCCAAAAAATAATAGACGGTGCCGATTTTGCCGAGCAAGCCAAAGAATATTCCGAAGACATTGGCTCCATGCTCAGCGGTGGAGACCTGGGTTGGTCACTGCCCGGTCAATTTGTGCCTGAATTTGAGAGCATGATGGGGCAAATAGAGATTGGCGAAGTTAGCGTACCGTTTCGCAGCCAGTTTGGCTGGCATATTCTGCAGGTGCAGGAACGTCGCAGCGAAGACATGAGCGAAAACATGATGCGCAATCAGGCCAGTAATTTACTCCGTAAACGCCGCTTCGAAGAAGAACTGCAGGTGTGGCTGCAAGAAATTCGCGACGAGGCCTTTGTAGAAATCACCCTCAAGTGATAAGGCTGGCCCTCACTCCCGGCGAACCTGCCGGCATTGGGC
>CAJWCA010000079.1 GCA_913020395.1 uncultured Cellvibrionales bacterium
GACGGCCGTCGTTGGAACTACTGATGACGGTTCGCTGGACTCTACCGTTTTTGTGACCAGTGGTCAGCTTGATACAGGTGACTCCACGGTTAAAACCGATGACTTTCTGCCGGAACCCGTTGTAGAACCCGGCATTGCAGTGCCTATCGCGCTCGATAGCTACATTGTTGAGCCACAGGGGGACCTACTTCAAGACCTACCGCAGAGCGACGATCGCAGTGCAGAGGAATTGCTTGCTCTCCACAGCCCGATGGTGGCGCCCGAGGTAGAACCCGAAGGTTTCCCAACTGAAGAGCTTCGCAGTGAGGAAGAGCTACAGGCATTGGATAGCTTTATGGTCGATCCGAACGACGGCCAGTAAACACGTTTTACGGGCCGATGGATCCGAAAGCTAAGGTCCGAAAACTAGGGTGCCATTCCGATCCAACGAGTCTCTCTACAGGACAACGGATCTGGAATGGCATGTTTGATCATTCGCAATAACAAACAAAAAACCATGAAAATACACAATGCCATCAAGACCCTAAACCGAACGCTATTACTATTCGTGCTGTCATTCCAGGCTATATCAGCACCCGTGAATACAGAGGTGGAATTAAACCCGGTTGATCAAGCCATTGACGCACGTAACAACGGCAACCTGACAACATCAACAGCGATACTGGAAAAAGCACTGACTCAATCACCAAACAAACTCAGAATTAAATTAGAACTTGCCGTAAACTATCAGCAAATAGACAAACCCCAACAGGCCTGGAATCTCGTTACTCAAGTATTAAACGAGGCAAGTTTGCCTATTAATGTCAGGAACAATGCTGAAATATTTTTAAAGGGAATCAATCAGCAGCTTCAAGCTAAACAAAAAAACTCCCACTCTTTCACGACCAGTCTGGCACTCTTGGCGGGCCATGACAGCAACGCCAACATAGCACCGGACGATGTCAACCTGGACGTGGGAACCTTACCCGAGGAAGCCACATCACAAGGTGACGCATTCTCCGGCTTAAATCTTCGCTTAAATCATGTATACAATAAAAACAGATCCTACAGCCAAGCCCCACGCCCCTTTTCGCGTTATGTTCAAAGCGGTCTATCCGTCTACACAAAAAATTACCAGGACATCGATCGATCAGATTTGACGATCGTGAGCGCCCATACCGGGTTGCTGATGATTGCGCAGCAGGCATGGAGCTCTCGAGCTAATATCCTTGTGGAGCACATTGTTCTTGAAGGGCAAAGTCTGGCAAATTTCTATCGATTCATTAATTCCTATCGCTATCATTTCCCGTCCTCACATTTAACCCTCAGCGCATCAATCACCGATAGAGATTACCTTACAGACCAGGATTCAGGTCGAAAGGGTCAGAGGTATGTCGGTGCAATCAAATACCGAATAACTCTGCCCAGGGCGTTTAACGTAGAACTGGCTTTGGAAGAGAGTAAAACAGATCTATCTGATCGGTGGCGCTCCTATGACTCCACCAGATTCAGCCTTGATGTTCACGCCCCGTTATCGCCCGGCATCTCCCTGCTGTTGCGGGGCAACTATGCCCGCAATCAATATGCAGGCCCAGAGCAATATTACGATTCAATACGCAGCGACAGAGAATTGAGGCGTTCCATAGCGCTGCGCTTTGATCAATTGATCGCCGATACCCGACTCGACGTGTCTTATTTAGAGACCAAAAGAAATTCTAACAATGATATTCATCGTTACGACAGGCGTGTGATTCAAGCCTCTATGACCTATAGCTTCTAAGGCCCTGCAAGGAAAGACGTTTAGCGTTTATAGTCAGGCTCATCTCGTTCAAGAATACGTTTTAGCTCAGCAAAATGGGGGGCCCCGCCCCCCTCATAGCTTTCCCACTGTTGCGCGGTCTTTTCGGCAACGGCCGGGGACAGCTCTTTCAGTGGTTTACCCGTTTGAAGTGCACAAATATACGTTTCTGCAGCTCGTTCAAAATAATACAGCCGATTAAACGCGTCGGCCACACTGTCGCCCAACACCATCAGGCCGTGATTACCCATGATCATTATTTTTTTACGGGGATCCGACAACATAGCGGCACATCGTTCGCCTTCGTCGGCAAATGCCATTCCATCAAAATCAGTGTCAATCACACAACGTTTGTAAAACTGCGCAGAGGTTTGGTCAATTGCAGGCAAGTTTGCATCTTCCAGACACGCCAAAATGGTTGAGTACTTAGAGTGAACATGTAATACGCAACGAGCATGCGGGCAGTGTCGATGCACAGCACCGTGTAAACCCCAGGCAGTAGCATCGGGTGCATTGGCTTGCGCGAGGGTACTCTCATCATCGACATCCAACAACAACAGTTCACTGGCTTTGATCAGTGAAAAGTGACGCTGGTTGGGATTGATTAAAAATTGATGACCTTCGCTGTCGACCGCAATAGAAAAATGATTGGCCACGCCTTCATGGTAATTCAGGCGTGCAGCCCACCTGAATGCAGTTGCCAAATCTTCTCGAATCTGTTGATGTGAGTTCGCCACACATTTCCCCTTAAAAGCGTTTCTAAGTTCATTCACCGCACCAAAATAACCGGCGAGATTTTTGAACACAAGGTTTTATGTTTGAAAATCACCCTTCAGTTGCATTTTCGATACTGTTCCAGACCTGTGTTAGACTCATTTCACTAACAATAATATAAGGCATCAAATGAATAAGGCCACTCCCAGCGACACCTCTGAACCGGAAGTTGACTGGGCGATCTTTAGCCCAGCCTTGATCATCGTACTTATCAGCGTCATTTCCCTCATTTTCTCCCCCGATAGTGCTGTACAGGCGATTGACGAAGCCCGCAAAGCCGTCATGACCCACTTTCTCTGGATGTATCTGACGGCAGGAGTGTCTGCCCTGATATTTTGTTTGTGGCTGGCTTTTGGACGCTACGGTCACGTTAAACTGGGGGCGCCGGGCGAGCCACCGGAGTTTTCAGACTTGCACTGGGTTGCCATGATGTTCACGGCGGCCATTGGCGCCAGCGTGATCGCCTGGGGGTTTGCAGAGCCCATCTATTACCTTCAGACCCCGCCCCTTGGCATCGCGGTGGGCTCAAGTGAATCTTTTGAATGGGCGCACATGTACCCTCTCATGCACTGGGGCTTGATGGGCTGGGCAATCTACGCCTTGCCCGCCGTGCCCATCGCCTACATGTTGTATGTCAAACGAGATCCTATTCTGCGTATCAGCAGTGCGTGTGATGGTGCCCTTCCGGTACGGGGGCGTGCGCAGCTTAAAGTCATCATCGATATATTTATCGTGCTGGGCATCGTGGGCGGTGTCACGACCGCGCTAGGCCTGGGCGTGCCCTTGATGTCAGCCATGATCGCAACCTTGTTTGGAATCCCGGACAGCCTGCCCATCAAGCTCGCGGTCCTGGCCCTGTGGACCCTTCTGTTTGGCGCCAGTGTGTATCGCGGCCTCAAGTCGGGCATTAAATTACTGGCGGATACCAATGTGGTGCTCGGAATCCTCGCCATTAGCTTTGTTTTGCTGGCGGGCCCAACCCTTTTTATTTTGGATATCACGGTCAATAGCCTCGGTTTGATGGTAGACAACTTCTTCCGTATGGTGACCTGGACCGACCCCATAGACAACGGCAGCTTTCCCGATACCTGGACCGGTTTTTACTGGGCCTGGTGGATTGCCTACACCGGTATGGTGGGTTTGTTTTTTGGTCGAATTTCAAGAGGCCGCACCATTCGGCAACTGGTGCTGGGTGTTATCGGTTGGGGTTGCCTAGGCACCTGGTTATTTCTGGCGGTAATGGGCGGATACTCTTTGTATCTGGAATCTCACAATATCATGGATGTTCAAGGCATATTAAGCACTCAGGGTATGTCATTTTTGAACGCTTTGGTCATTGCAAATCTCCCCTATGGCAAACTGACCCTGTCGATATTCACTCTCTTGTCGCTTATTTTTTACGCGACAACTATTGATTCTTCCGCCTATGTATTGGCGAGTGTCTGTGCCAAAAACCTGCGCAATGATCAGGAACCCAAACGTTGGAACCGCATGGCCTGGGCTTTTTTACTGGCCGCGATCGGCGCGGGGGTGCTCAACGCAGGCGCCTTGGATACCGTGCTTTCGATTACTGTTCTGAGTTCGGTGCCGCTGATCCCGGTGATGGGTTTGCTGTCTTTGTCTCTGGTACGATGGCTCAATCAAGATTTTGGCGAGTTGGTCCGTCAGCGAGAGCTGGCATTGGCAGTGGACAAGCTGAAATCTAATAAAGGTTGATGTAGAAACTGCGTTGTTTACTTCTCAAAACAACGCAGTTTTTTCACAGAATCTTAGTTAAAACTTCAAAGCAATATTACCCTTTAGCTATCAATCCAAAGTCACATCGTCAAAGGTGGTAACATCTCTTTGCGCATAGTCTGCCGCGCGACCTTCCAGTTCGGACATGACGGCTTCGATCTGGTTCGGGGTTTTAATCACCTTCGCCTGTAATCGCTCTTCCGCCTTCAGGCCCTCAAATTCATCTCCGTGCCAGGTACTATCAAATAAATATTTGGCATAGGTGATCGCATTGGGGTTACGTTTAGCGATTGCGCGGGCCATTTCCAGCGCGGTTTCCCGAGGGTTTTCATCAATGGAGGTGACCAGGCCTAACTTCAAGGCCTCGTCCGATTCGACCACTCGACCGGAAAATGTCAGTTCTTTGGCGACATCAACTCGCACCAGGTCACGCAGTGTTTGGGACGTGGACATGTCGGGAATGAGTCCCCACTTGATTTCCATTATCGACATTTTGGTATTGGGGTGAGCAATTCGAATGTCTGCGCCCAGTGCAATTTGGAAGCCACCGCCGTAGGCTACGCCGTGGAGCGCACAGATCACGGGGACTGGCATTTTTTTCCAGACGTAACCTGGCAGTTGAAAAAAGTTGGGGTAAAACCCACCTCGGCCGGGGCCAAACGGGTCGGCGTTGAAGTCGGGGTCGGTGAAATTTTCTGTGTCTAAACCTGCGCAAAATCCGCGCCCTTCTCCAGACAAAACGATGGCGCGGATATCTTTGTTTTGGGCGAGTTCTTGACCTGTCTTGGTTATCGCTTCAAACATGGGTAGGCTTAGCGCATTCATTTTTTCGGCGCGATTCAGGCGCACGTCGGCTACGTGATCTTTTATATCTACGGTAAGCAAGTCTGTCATGGGTAACCTCTAGTTCGCTTGGTGCAATTTATTTGTTTGGACTGTTAGTGGGAAACTTTTGATGATCTGGAGCGGAATACTAACAGGGTTTTGGTTTTTCACATTAATAAATTTTTAGAGGTTTGTAGGCTAGGTTTGAGTTGGGTTCTGTGGCTATGGAATGGCTGGGATCGTGGCGGCCAGGAGGGGCTATTGCTGTGTGGAACCCGCTGTTCGCCGTCCATGGCCGCTCGAATGCCGCTCCTGCGGCATACGGTTCCACACAGCAATAGCCCCTCCTGACCTTCAATTCTAGAGCAAACCAAATTTCGGAGGCATACAAGATGAGACAGAAATAACCCCCTCTGCCCATCAATCCAAGTGTGGCACACGTCGTCATTACGTAGTGTCAGATTATGCCTATTCTTTTGATTGCCAATGTCATAGCCAGTGAGTGAGTTTCGGCGCAGAATAAGTGCTTACTTTTCATTTGTTTGTGATCAATGACTATTGAGTCACGCTTATTTACGAGGCACATAATGACCCATCACGCTTATATCTACGACGCCGTGCGCACTCCCCGCAGTAAGGGCAAGAAAGACGGTAGCCTTTATCAAGTTAAACCTATTGATTTGGGGGCGGGGCTGCTGAAAGGGCTGCAGGCACGTCACGATTTGGATACGTCTTATGTGGATGATGTGGTGATGGGTTGTGTTAGCCCTGTGGGTGAACAGGGTTCGGATGTGGCGAAGATGATTGTGCAAAACGCGGACTGGGACGAGTCGGTCGCGGCGGTTCAGTTGGATCGTTTTTGCGCCTCTGGGCTGGAAGCGGTCAATATTGCGGCACAAAAAATTGCGTCTGGCTGGGAGGATCTGGTGGTGGCCGGTGGGGTTGAGTCGATGTCTCGTGTGCCAATGGGGTCTAATGGCGGGGCTATGGCGGGCGATCCGGAGTTTCAATTGAAAACTGGGTTTGTGCCACAAGGCATTGGTGCGGATGTAATTGCCAATCTGGATGGATATAGTCGGGAGGATGTTGATGCGTATGCATTGGCGTCTCAGATGCGTGCTAGTCACGCTCGCGATAGTGGTTATTTCGATCGGTCTGTGATGCCGGTTTTGGATAGAAACGGTCTGACAATTCTTGAGAAGGATGATTTTATTAAGCCGAACAGTTCGATGGAGGGGCTGGGTAAACTTAAGGCGTCTTTTGAGGCGATAGGCAGTTTTGGTTTTGACGATATTATTCTGAAGAAATACAACACGCTGGAGAAGGTCACTCACGTTCACACGCCGGGCAACTCTTCGGGAATTGTTGATGGTGCCTCGGCGGTTCTGGTCGGTAGTGAAAAAGCCGGTAAAGATTTGGGTTTGACGCCGCGAGGTCGGATTGTTGCTACCGCGGTTTTGTCTACTTGCCCGATTATTATGCTGACGGGCCCCGCTCCTGCGGCCAAAAAAGCGTTGGAGAAGGCGGGCCTAAAGGCGTCTGATATCGATCTTTGGGAAATCAATGAGGCTTTTGCATCTGTGGCGATGCGTTACATGAAGGAGCTGGAAATCAGCCACGATGTGACCAATGTCAATGGCGGTTCGATTGCTATGGGGCACCCGCTGGGGGCAACTGGCGGCACCTTGGTGAGTGTTATGTTGGATGAGCTGGAACGCCGCGGTTTGAAGCGCGGGATGCTGTCTCTGTGTGTCGGGGGTGGCATGGGTATTTCCACCATCATTGAGCGCGTGTAAAGACTCAAACAAGCCAAACAGATCGAATTAGCTGACAGAATTTAGGAATAGAATCATGAGTGTATTCAAGTACGAAAAAGACGCCGATGGCATTGTAACGGTAACCATGGATCAAACAGGTCCGGTTAACGCGATGAACCAGGAGTTCCGCGTGGCCATGGGCGAAACGGTTGCCAAACTGGAGGCGGAAGAAGGTTTGAGCGGGGTGATTTTTGCCTCCGCAAAAAAAGTCTTTTTTGCCGGTGGCGATCTGAATGAACTACTGGCCTTTGAGAAGGGTCAGGAAGCAGAATTCATGTCTTTGCTCACCACCATTAAATCTTATTTCCGCACCCTGGAAAAGTTGCCTGTACCCGTGGTGTCTGCAATCAATGGCGCGGCACTCGGTGGTGGTTATGAACTGTGCCTGGCGTGTAACTATCGACTGGCTTATAACCACAAATCAGTGCAGGTCGGCATGCCAGAGGTCACCCTGGGGCTGTTGCCAGGCGGAGGCGGTGTCGTGCGCACGGTTAATTTGCTGGGCCTGCAAGCTGCCCTTCCCTACCTGATGGAAGGCAAAAAAGTGACTCCAGAGAAAGCCCTGAAAGCGGGTATGATCGATGAGACGGTTGAGACTCTGGAAGAGCTACTGCCTCGGGCCAAGGCCTACATTCTGGAGCAAAAAGGGAACGAAGACGCAGCGATTCAACCCTGGGACAAAAAGGGCTTTCGCATTCCAGGTGGCAATGCCAACTCACCCAAACTTGCCCAGGTGCTCATGGGCGCCCCCGCTATGCTTGCACAAAAGACCCGAGGTTTATTGCCAGCGCCAGAGCAAATTCTGAACTGTGCAACGGAAGCTGCGCGACTGGATTTTGATGCGGCGCTTGTTATTGAATCTCGAGGCCTTACCTATCTGGTCGGCACACCTGAGGCCAAGAACCTGATCACAACGTTCTTCTTCCAGATGAACAAACTCAATGGCGGTGCGTCCAGACCTAAAGATGTCCCTGCCCAGACTACAAAAAAAGTAGGTGTGCTCGGTGCAGGCATGATGGGCCAGGGTATTGCCTATGTTTCAGCAAAGGCGGGAATTGAGGTTATCCTGAAAGATATTAGTGTTGAGGCCGCTGAAAAAGGCAAGGCCTATTCGGCACAGCTACTAGACAAGGCCATCAGCCGTGGCCGCATGACAGAAGAGAAAAAAGAACAAGTGTTGGCACTGATCAAACCCACCGCCAACAACGAAGATTTACAGGGCTGTGATCTGATCATTGAAGCCGTTTTTGAAAATATCGAACTGAAAAATCAAATCACGAGCGCCACAGAACAATATTTGTGTGAAGGAGGCATTTGGGGCTCCAACACATCCACCTTGCCAATCACTCAACTCGCTGAGGTTTCTAGCAAACCAGAAAATTTTATCGGTGTGCACTTCTTCTCTCCGGTGGACAAGATGCCACTGGTAGAAATTATTTGCGGCGATAAAACTGGTGATATTGCACTGGCAAAAGCCTTTGACTATGCCCGCCAGATTAAGAAGACCCCCATCGTCGTAAACGACTCGCTAGGATTCTTTACCTCCCGAACCTTTGGCACCTATTTCGATGAAGGCGCCCGCATGGTTGTTGAGGGTGCGCACCCCATCAAAGTTGATAACCTGGGCAAAGCCATTGGCATGCCTGTAGGCCCACTGACCGTGCATGACGAAGTGAGTCAGGAATTAAGCCGCAAGGCCTTTGAGACCTGGTCAGCCATGGGAGTCGCTGAAAAATGGGGCGAACAAAAAGCGCTGCGTGAAGTCATTGAGTTCTTAACGGTTCAGAATGGTCGAGGGGGTCGCCATCACAATGGGGGTTACTTTGAATACAGCGATGGCAACAAGACCCTGTGGCCCGGTGTGATGGAAAAGTTCTACAACAAAGAGGTCGCGATCGATGATCAGGACATCAAAGACCGCCTGTTATTCAGGCAAGTGATTGAAAGCCTGAAATGTCTTGAGACCAATGTGTTGCGCAGTGTCACTGATGGCAACATCGGTTCCATTATGGGCATCGGCGCCCCACTGTGGACAGGTGGCTTTATACAGTTTGTGAACACCTATGGCCTAGAAAATTTCCAGGCACGTTGCACCGAGCTTGCAGAAAGCTTCGGTGAGCGTTTCACCTGCCCCGCGATAGTTGCTGAAAAAATTGCCGCTGGCGAAACATTTCAGTAAACCCTGACGCTCTCGGACTGCCGGCATCCCCGGCGGTCCGCTCTTTATTGGAAAACAGAAATGCGTAACTTTACCGAAGAACAAAACATGCTTCGCGATGCCTATCGCAAGTTCCTTGAGTCTGAAGTAGCCCCTCACATGGACCGCTTTCGAGAGCAGGGAATTGTCGATCGGGTGATTTTCGAAAAAGCCGGTGAACAGGGTTTTCTGATGATCTGGCCAGACGAACAATACGGCGGCATGGGCGATAGTGACTTTCGCTTTGAGCAGATTATTATTGAAGAAACAGCCAGACAAGGTTGTGGAGAATGGTTCAATACTTTGCACAGCCGCCTGGTGGGTTCCTACATACAGCACTTCGGCAATGAAGAGCAGAGGCAACGTTTCCTTCCCTCCTGTGTGAAAGGTGAAAAAATTCTGGCAATTGCCATGACCGAACCCGATGCCGGCAGTGATTTGGCGGGTATGCGCACCACCCTCAAGGAGGAAGATGGGCACTATGTTTTAAATGGGTCAAAAACTTACATCTCCAATGGCATTAATGCGGATTACGTGATTGTTGCGGGAAAATCAGACCCGGAAAACAACCCCCACTCTATGACCCTTTGTGTGGTTGAACGGGGAATGGAAGGTTTTGAGCGTGGCCGAAATCTCGATAAAATGGGCATGAAAGCTCAGGACACCGCCGAACTGTTTTTCTCTAACGTCAAAGTCCCCAAAGAGAATATTCTGGGAGAAGTGGGTCACGGATTCTTTTACCTGATGCAAGGCTTGGCCGAGGAACGTTTGATCGCGGCCGTGGGTTCAATAGCCAATGCTCGACATGCATTTAACCTGACCCGCACGTTTGTACAAGAGCGCAAGGTATTTGGTAAACCGCTGTCGACCAAGCAGAATACTCAATTCAAGATGGCCGAGATGGATGCGGAGATTGAAGTATTGGAGGTCTTTGTCGACCACCTGGTTGCCTTGCACAATGAAGGTAAACTTGATGCTAACAAAGCCGCCAAGGCCAAACTGCAAACCACCGAGATCGAATGGAAGATGCTGGACCTGGGCGTGCAACTACACGGTGGTGCGGGTTATATGACGGAGTATCCGATTTGTAATATGTTCTGCGGAGCACGTGTCAATCGCATTCTGGCGGGCAGTTCTGAAATCATGAAGCTCATCATTAGCCGGGATATTTTCTCAGACACTTACACCAGCAATCTGGATTAATACACAAGGTAAAGCCATGGGACCTCTAGCAGGTGTAAAAATTATTGAGATAAAAGGCATTGGACCCGGCCCCTACGCGGGCCTGGTGATGGCCGATCTGGGTGCAGAAGTGATCGTGGTCGAGCGAGCATCGAAACCCAATTCCATTGCTCCCCCGTCTGCAATGGACGTTAAATCTCGGGGCAAAAAAAGCATTGCGCTGGACTTGAAAAGTGCGCAGGGGCTGGAAACCTTACTCAAACTGGTAGAAAGTGCAGACGTCATTTTTGAGGGCAACCGCCCGGGCGTGGCTGAACGCCTTGGCTTTGGTCCTGATGTCTGCCTAAAACGTAATGCAAAAATTGTGTATGGCCGCATGACAGGCTGGGGCCAGAGCGGACCACTCGCTCATTCTGCCGGTCATGATTTTAACTATATTTCCCTAACGGGCGCCGCCGCGGCCATTGGCACCAAAGACCAAGTTGTGCCTCCTCTCAACCTGGTAGGTGATTATGCCGGCGGCAGCATGTTTCTGGTGGTGGGTATTCTGGCCGCATTGCTGGAAGTTCAGAAGTCAGGCAAAGGACAGGTGATTGACGCCGCCATTACCGATGGCTCTGCGCATTTAATGAGTATGTTCTACACCATGAACAGGCTCGGAGCCTGGAATACCTCGCGCGAAAGCAATTTACTTGACGGTGGCGTGCCCTACTATGGCGCCTATGAAACGGCTGATGGCAAACATATTTCCGTTGGGGCAATTGAACCTCAGTTCTTTGCAGAACTGATTAAAATAGCCGGCATGCCGGAAGACTTTATTCAGGATCAGAACAACCCGGAACGATGGGGCGAGATCAAGTCGACGTTTGTGGAGACGTTTAAGTCAAAAACCCGCGATCAATGGGTCGAGCTCTTTGAGGGCAGCGATGCCTGTGTCGCAGGTATTCTGGACTATGAGGAAGCCGTTGAGCACCCCCACAATAAGGCCAGGGGTACCTACGTTGATATCGATGGCCACTTTCAGCCGGCACCGGCGCCTAAGTTTAGTCGTTCCCAATGCGATACTCCGGCTCTCCCTTCGGCGGAAGGCGCGGACACCAGGGCGGTTCTGGCAGATTGGGGCTTTGATGCAGAGGCGATAGATGCTTTGGAAGCAGATGGCGTTCTGACATGAGCTGTTGGGTTTAATCTGGGCGCCATAGGTTTTGGCGCCCTACTTTGTAGCCTCAGACCCTGTGCCCTCAAACCCTGTGCAATGCTGCTCTGTCGACATGTTCAAATGGGCGACCATAGATATCCAGCATCATGGTTTGCTCGTAGCTTAGCGTGTCCCCTTTCAATGTTAGTGTTTGGGAATAAGACTGGGTTTTTGCTTTGTCTCTCATGAAGGGCGCCTGGGATAGTGTCCAGTCCTGGTCGTCTTCGGCGGCTTTTACGCTGATGACTATTTCTCCAGCTTCATCATCGCTTGATATGACTTTCCCTCCAGCCACTACGGCGACCCCTCGGGGGATGACAAAGGTGTTTGTGACTATTTGGCTGTTGGCATCCCAGGTGATATAACCGACTTGATCGTGGAACTGTTTGTTGTTTGATTGCCGATAGACGCTGTGGTGATATCGAAGTACCGTTAGCACTTGCTCTTCTGCATTTTCTACGTCGCCTGCGGCTTGGAATGTGAGTGTTTCGTAATAGGGGCTTATTTCCTCTTCTTTGGGGCCTGGTGCTATGTCTAGCCCTTTTTCTCCTTTCCAGGTGCCAATTAGACCGGCTATGGGGCCGTAATCAATTTCGTTTGAAGTAGACATGGGGACTCCGTGGTGGTGTTTGATCTAGATCTAGACCTTAACTCACTTTGGGTGGGTGGGAAATATTTGCTGGAATTATTGTTGATGTGGGTGAGTTATTAGATTGCTAGATTGGAGCGACCGGAGGGATTTAAGGACTCAAGTCTGCACACACCTCATTTGAAACTTTTACGTTTAGTTCCGAATATGGCTAATTCGTTATCCTCAGCAGGTTATAATCTGTCCATCTTAACGAGAAGCTTGAATAACAAGCGCTCCTTAAACGGATGGCCAACCAGGAAACCAGACGATGTTTACAGATTATATTGATACTCCCCTTGGTGTATTCGAATTTAAAGCCTCCGATGTTGGTATCTGTCAGGCAATTTTTTCTGGCGAGAAGAAACAGGCTGTGCAGACCAACAACATTACTGATCGCTGCAAGAAGCAGTTGCTCGAATACTTTGCAGGTGAACGTACGACGTTTGACGTTCCTCTGGATCCCAAGGGAACCGCGTTTCAAAAAATGGTGTGGGCCTGTTTGTCGGAGATTCCGTTTGGGGAGGTGCATACCTATTTGGATATTGCCAGGAGGGTTAATAAACCCAAAGGGTCGCAGGCAGTGGGAGGGGCTAATGGCAGGAATCCGATTAGCATTATTGTGCCCTGCCATCGTGTTATTGGCAGCAATGGTTCTTTGACGGGTTATGCCGGGGGGATCGAACGTAAACTCTGGCTCTTGCAGCACGAAGGTATTGAGCTGGATGCGACTAGAGAAAGTCTGCAATTGGATATCAATGACATTATTCATAGCCGGCAGGCTAAAACAGAATTTTTAAATTGAGAAAACAATTATGAATAATGCACTTACGTTTAAGACACTTCACGAACAGGACGAAATTCTCTTTCTTCCCAATGCCTGGGATGTGCTTTCTGCGATGGTTTTGCAACAAGCTGGATTTAAGGCGATTGCTACAACCAGTTGGGGTATGGCCAATGCGCTGGGTTACAACGATGGGGAAGGCGTTGAGTTTGAAGAACTGTTCCAGCAGGCCTCGAAGATTATTGCTGCGGTGAATGTACCTGTCAGTGTGGACATTGAGTCGGGCTATGGGGGTAATAATGAACAGGTTGCTGAGAGAGTGTTGAAGCTTGCGGAACTCGGTGCTGCGGGCATTAATATTGAAGATTCATATAAACAGGGTTCAGGTCTGAAACCGGTAGAAGAACAGTCTGCGCTCATTAAAGACATCAGGGAGCGGTTGAATACGGAAGGTCATGCTGATTTTTTTATCAATGCTCGCACCGACACCTACCTCCAATGCGAGAGCCCTCTGGCAGAAACCCGTGTGAGAGCAACGGCTTATGTTGGCTGCGGAGCTAGTGGTATCTTTGTGCCCGGTCTGAGCCAAGACAGCGAGATTGAAGAGCTGGCAACTCTGATAAAGGCGCCGCTGAATGTGATGTCACTGCCGCAATTGACCGATGTCGGGCAGCTTCACTCACTGGGCGTTAAGCGATTTAGTATCGGCAATGCCCTGTCGGATGCGACAACGGTTTTCATCGAGCAGCAAGCTCGTCAGCTGCTCACGCAGGCAAATACAAAGAGCCTGTATCAGAACGGGGAAGTGACAACCCAATTCAGGTAATATGTCTCAGGTGGGCAAGAGCAGCTCTAGACCCACCTTAACCCTTTGATTTTTATGCAATTTATTGAAACCCTCTACTTGTAAGTGTTAGGTCTGCGAAAACACTTAAGTCAATTGCGCAGTTTCTCGAAATAAGTTGTCCCCTTTCCAGGCACTCATCCGTCTTCTCTGGACCATAACAATTCCTATAAAAACGCAAATACGGCGTTATACGATAGAATGGCGGTGAGAATGGCGTTAACCACACTGACACAGGACACCCGACTGCAACAGGACAAGGCGCCTTTACCGGTGAATGCTTTGCCCCGGCAGTACAGCATCGTGAAAAATGAGACATCGCAAAAACAGCTTTGGACGGAGCTCTATGCCAAGTATCAGGCTGAGCTTGTTCATTACTTGCAGAGCAAATGGCTGAAGCAGAAACAGGATGCCAGCGATATCACCCAACAAGCGTTTGAGCGATTCATGCTGGTGGCGGAACCTGAGCGCATTGAGAAACCCCGGGCCTACCTCTATCAGTTGGTGCGAAACCTGACGGTCGATGGCCTGCGACGAGACAAGGTCAGAAACGAACACGCCCGGCAGGAAGCGATGAAAGAGGAACCCACGGCCAGCGGGTCTCCACTCACCGAAGTATTAAATGGGGAGCAATTGCAGGCCTTACAACAGATTATCGAGACTCTGCCAGCCAAGAGGCGAAGAGCTTTTGTGCTTAGCAGAGTCTATCAAATGACTTACGCCGAGATTGCGGAGGATATGGGTATTTCCGCCGACGGCGCAAAAAAACACGTCCTGCGAGCACTTGGCACCTGCCAGGAACACCTGGCAAAAAGATTTAAGGAGCAATAATTGATGGACACTCAGGGCGAGAACTACGCCGCAGAATTAAGAGAGGATGCCAATCAGAGAGCTCGGGAATGGATTGCATTCCTGGACTCCGGCGAGGCGGGTCCGGAAGATCGCAAACGTTTTGAACAGTGGCTCGCCCTGGATAGCGGCCATCGCGCGGCTTACAAGCAGGCCCAGGCCATCTGGAGCAGCGCTGCAAGTCTGGAAGCGTTGAAACAGCTGGAGCCCCTAGCTCAGAAAAAACACTCCTTCTTTCAGGGGTTTGGGCATTGGCTGGCCGATCTACACGCGCTACCACAATGGGGGGCAGCGCTGGCTTCAATTTTACTGTTGGTCTTTGTTATTAACTCGCAACAGGTAGAAGTGCCGGTCGCCGATACCTATCTCACTCAAACAGGTGAGAAAAAACAGCTTGAGCTAAGGGATGGGTCTATTGTGTCTTTGGGGCCTCAGACAGCCATTGAGGTTCACTACACCGAGAATTCTCGCAAGGTCTCCCTACTCAGAGGCGAGGCGTTCTTCGATGTATTCCACAACCCCCGTAAACCCTTCATTGTTAAAAGTCCTTATACCCAAGTGACAGTTCTCGGAACCGCGTTTAACGTCAACAGCAACCGGTTTGGTGTAACGGTCGCCGTTCAGGAAGGCAAAGTTGAAGTGGCCAGTATCGATGTGCCAGGCCGCATGAATTCAGTGAAAAACCTGACGGCCGGCCAGACTGTAAACGTCAGTGAGACTCGAGGGCTTGGGCAGCTCAGCAAGATAGAAGCTGAAGATGCCAGTGCCTGGATGCAGGATCTAAGGATTTATGTTGCTCAGCCCCTGGATGAGGTCCTGGAAGACCTCAGTCGATATCACGAGGCTGAACTTGTCATCGTGGATGAATTGCTGAAACGGCAGCCGATCACGGCCGTGTTTCCAACCGAGAGCACCCAGGAGATGTTGAGCGCATTGGAATCTGTTCTTCCACTCACCGTGCATCAGGTCGATGAGCAGCTCATTGAATTAAGGGCTGCCCCCTGATACCCATTAATCAGAAACCCTGAAAAGGACATACAACAAAAGAGACAGAAAACGATCAGCGATAGTGAT
>CAJWCA010000080.1 GCA_913020395.1 uncultured Cellvibrionales bacterium
GGATGAATTACGGCGTTTTATGTGGGATTATGTGGGCATTGTTCGAACACGCAAACGACTGGAGCGTGCAGAGCACCGGATAAAACTATTGCGCAAAGAGATTGCCGAATATTATTCAAACTATAAAGTCAGCAATGACTTGATTGAGTTGCGCAATCTGGCACTAGTCGCAGAACTCATTATTGGCTCTGCCAGCCAACGGCGAGAAAGTCGAGGGCTACACTATTCACCCGATTACCCGGCGCTGGAATCCATTGCCCGGGATACGATATTAGTGCCCACAAATTTCGCGGGACAAAATGTGATCGTCAGTAAAGCAAAATAAAATTAATGCGCTGCCGACATTCTTAATCGCATT
Organism: uncultured Cellvibrionales bacterium; assembly: GCA_913020395.1. GTDB lineage: Bacteria > Pseudomonadota > Gammaproteobacteria > Pseudomonadales > Cellvibrionaceae > CAJWCA01. Next base: position 359 of record CAJWCA010000080.1, read on the forward strand.
TGCAATGCACAAAATTCTGCAGCGCTTAAACTATCTGACGGAATTAAAATGGGCTGCATTCCCCTGGGGTAAAAGATAACTAAATACCGCCAGATCAAACAACGACTGGCATCCAACACTTGAACAGGGTCCACGCTCCCCTCCTCAGTTTGATCTAAGAATGTCGCTGTCCAACGCGCCCCATGATGACAAAGGTGGACACGACGACTCGCGAAATTTTCAACACCCTGCCAGTAAGACAGGGAAAATAGCAATACAGCCAAGACCTGAAGGTATGCTGCAAGGGGCCACTGCAAAACAAAAATGGCGGCCACAATATGTATGAGCAGTGTCAGTAACCGCAATAAAAGTGAGGGTTTCGTACAGCACCGCCAGCGGGCAAGACTGCCCTGCAGAGCGGGGGTCACTCTGCGTTTTCAGCCTCAGCCTTCATTCCTGTGTTCGCCCGAATAATCGTGACAATTTTTAGCAATTCAGCATCTTCCGGATCTTTACGCTTTAACAGCCAGCCAAACATGTCCTGATCTTCACATTCTAAAAATGCCCAGTAACGCTCTTTGTCTTCCTGCTGTAAATCGGGATAAACATTGTCTAGAAAAGGCAGCAATACCAGATCTAGCTCAAGCATGCCCCGGCGGCTCCCCCAAAATAATCGATTTCGTTCCATTTCTACCTCTAATACAATGATTTTTGCAGGCAACACACGCACAGCCTGCGAATTATACCGTAAACAGGTCCACAGGTGCAGCGCCTATAGATCTCTATTCTATATAGCCAACCCCCGTCAGTTTCTTTATGATAAGCAACCCTTGCATACCCTACAGATTGAGCACTACACCGATGACAGCATGGTCAAAATTCCTGCAATCCGAAGCCCCCTTATTTGCTTACCAGAGCGATAGTGGGTCACAACTGTTTGACCTCAGTCAATGGGGCTTGATAGGCGTTAAGGGTCCCGATGCCGCAAAATTTCTACAAGGTCAATTGAGCTGCGATGTCCTGGAGATAAATGAGGCCAATTCAAGCCTGGGCTCCCACTGCACTCATCAGGGAAAGATATTGAGCTGCTTTCGTCTGTTCAAACTAGAGCCCGATCACTATGCACTTGCCCTGCCCGTCGATATTCTTGAAGATGCGGCCACCGCTCTGGCAAAATATATTGTTTTCTCCAAGGCCGACATCACCCGCCCCGACTCCGACCTTATCTGCATTGGACTCACTGGCAGCAATGCCAGTCAACTACTGAAAGATCATTTCGGCAAGTGCCCAAGCGCACCAAACGCCGTGGATCAAATTGACCAATGTTATGTGATAAAGATTTCTGACAAACGATTTGAGAGCTGGCTGCCCTCCACCGATGCCATCGCCTTTTGGCGTAAACACGCTCCACTGAGCGACAGACCTGACAATGACAAATGGACCCTGGACACGATAAGGGACGGTATCCCTGAAGTACACCCACAAACAAGAGACATGTTTATCCCGCAGATGCTGAATTTACAGGCCATCGGCGGCGTCAGCTTTCAAAAAGGTTGCTACACAGGTCAGGAAATCGTCGCGAGAATGGAGTTTCGAGGGAAGTTAAAACGGCCGATGTATCGGGTCGGCTTCGACCTGCTGGAGACCGAGGAGCTGCCAGAGCCCGGATCACCGCTCTTCAGTGGCGGGAAAACACAAAATGTGGGTAATGTCGTGATTGCCGCAAGAGCCGAACCCAAGCGAGCAGAGGCCCTGGTGGTGCTCACCAGAACCGCCGCGGATGAAGAAAGTGCCTCTTTAGACGTGGAGAATCACAAAAAACTGAATATACTCACCCTTCCCTATGCTATAAATAGTGTGCGCTAACAGGAAACTTAGAAGAGCCAAACCGTATGAGCCAAGTTGTCGACACGATTCGAAAAGAAATCATCACTGCCATAAACAATGATCAGCTAGTGCTGCCCACCTTGCCCGAAGTGGCACTGAAAGTTCGTGAGGTGTCAGAAGACCCGGAAGCCAGTATCAATGAGCTGGCTAAAGTGATTGGCGGTGACGCTGCAATGACCGCTCGCATCATTAAGGTGGCCAATAGCCCTTTACTGCGGGCGAGCCGTGAAATTGAAGATTTGAAGATGGCCCTGATGCGTCTGGGCATGGAATATACCTGTAATATCGCAACAGGCTTAGCCATGGAGCAAATGTTTCAGGCAACCACTGACATGGTCGACAAACGCCTGCGCGAGGTGTGGACCCGCTCCAGTGAAATAGCCGGTATCTGCCATGTATTGTGCAAGCAATTCACCAACCTTCGCCCAGATCAGGCGACTCTGGCCGGCCTGGTTCACAGAATTGGCGTACTCCCCATTTTAACCTACGCGGAAGACCATCCTGCGTTATTGAAAGACAGTATGACCTTGGACATGGTCATAGATAAATTGCATGCCCCAATAGGTAATCTGATCCTCAAACGATGGGATTTTCCCTCAGAGTTACTCCAGATCCCTTCGCAGCATCAAGATTTCGCCCGGCAGGTGGAAAAAGCCGATTACGCCGATATTGTGACTGTAGCCGTATTGCAAAGCTATATGGGCAGCGATCACCCCCTGGCACAAATCGATTGTCATCAGGTTGGTGCATTTGCCCGACTCGGGCTGGACCCCGACATGTTGGATGCAGAAGGTGAAGATCTGTCGGATGACATGGAAGCCGCGATGGCCTTCTTGCAATAAGACAACCCTGCTAATCAGTCAGAAAAGGCGCCAATCGATCGGCGTCTTTTTTTGTGCCTTCAAATAGGCATTGGTTTTTGAAAAATGAGCGCAGCCAAAAAATCCGCGGTAGGCAGAGAGCGGCGAGGGATGGGGAGCGGTCAATACACAGTGTTTAGTTTTGTCGATATACCGTCCCTTTTCCTGGGCATGACTTCCCCACAGCAGAAACACAACGGAATCCAGGCTGTGATTCACATGCTCAATGACTCGGTCAGTAAACAGCTCCCAACCTTGCCCCTGGTGAGAACCCGCTTGGGCCTGCTCGACACTGAGCGTGGCATTCAACAATAGAACACCCTGCTCTGCCCAACCCTGCAAGCAGCCATGTTCGGGTGGATCGATAGCCAAATCAGTGTGTAATTCTTTAAAGATATTCCGCAGGGAGGGAGGTATTTTAACGCCAGCAGGCACTGAAAAACTCAAACCGTGTGCCTGGTTTTCACCGTGATAGGGATCTTGCCCAAGAATCACTACCTTAACCTGTTCTGGTGGCGTTAACTGAAAAGCGCGGAATAGATCGGGAGACGAGGGAAATATAGATTTACCCAATCCTCGCTCTGCCTCCAGGAAGGTATCCAATGCCTGCATGTAAGCAGTCTCAAACTCAGGCGACAAGGCTGAAAACCAGCCCTGCCCTAACACTGCAGGCAAATTCGTAAACATAAGTGCTCAGGCCTTGGCACTATCGCGACTGGATACCTGCTCATACCAACGCGCCAAGTGGACCTGGGAGTCACTCATGCGCAAGTTCATCACCCGTGCAAAATCCAGAGTGCACAGAGCAAGGATGTCGGCTATGGAAAAATTCTCCCCCGCAATATAGTTTGACTCCGCTAAACGCTGGTCGAGCACCGCCATAAAATCTAGTGCCAACTGACCCGCCACTGCGCCGTACTCGGGCACTGGGGTCATACGGTCTTTGAAGTAACCGGTCGAATGCTGAAAGCACATTCCCACCTGTGTCATGAAATGAAACTCCACACGGCGATGCCACATTTCAACGGTGGCTTTTTCCAGGGGGCTGGTTCCCATCAGAGGTGTCTCGGGGTACAACTCCTCGAAGTAGCGGCAAATGGCAGCCGACTCGCCAATACACGTGCCGTCATCCAACTCCAGAAACGGCACCTTGGTGGTAACGTTCTTGGCACGCATCGCCGGGCTGAGATTCTCCCCTGTTGCGATATCCAATTGCACATATTCTATATCAATGCCCTTTTCCGCAAGAAACATACGCACACGGCGGGCGTTCGGAGCCGTCTTGGCTTCGTATATTTTCATTCCTACTCCTTTAATAATGTTTTGTAGAGTTCCAGCAGAGGACAAATTTTTGTTAAAGAACCAAAAACGGTCTTAATCCAATAAACAGCTTTTCACGGGCACTTCGACATGGGCATTTTCATCTGCGATATACAGAATGTTTTCAGTGATTGTGACAGTCAAGTTCATGCTGCGATTGATGAGTGCCGTCAGCGCGCCCATTGTTGCCCATGGAAATTGATAAACTTGTAAATTATCTATGGAACTTAGTGCGGCTTTATTAAGAGTCCACCAAGTGTCTGCACTTTTACCAAAACTATAAACCTTCACATCTCTTGCCAGCGTGCCAGCCTTTTTTAGACGGTCCGGCTCAGGCTGCCCTACTTCAATCCACTGCAGTATTTGCTCATCGAGGCTCTTCAACCACAGCTCAGGCTCATCGACCGATGACAAACCTCGTGTAAAACTCAGCCTGTCATCAGCGTTTAAACAAAAGGCCAATACACGAGCCATCATGCGTTCGTTATTCTCAGAGGGGTGTTGCGCGATCGTACTCTGAAATTCACCGTAGACATGGCGATCCATGTCTGACAATGACACATTCAACTTATAAATAGTGGGTTTTAAAGCCATGATATCCCTATGAGAGTTCGCTCGTGTTAGCGGCGTTTGTGGCCACTCGGCTTGGCCTTGGTATTGCGTCGGTTCTGTGAACCCGAACGCCCACGGCCACGCTTAAATCGAGCGCCGGGATCATCATCCGGCACCAGTTGATGAGATCCATTGCCGATCAAGTCCCTGCGGTTCATTTTAATGAGTGACTCACGCAGAAAGCCCCAGTTGTCCTCATCGTGATAACGCAAAAACGCTTTTTGCAAACGACGCTGCTGCATGTTCTTAGGGATATAGAGTTTTTTACTTTTGTAACTCAATTTTTTCAGAGGATTGCGACCTGAAAAATACATTGCCGTGGCCAGTGACATCGGCGACGGATAGAACGTTTGAACTTGATCTACCCGAAACTTATTTTTTTTCAACCAGAGAGATAAATTCAGCATATCTTCATCTTCGCAACCCGGGTGGGCCGCAATAAAATAGGGGATGAGATATTGTTCTTTACCGGCCGCTTTAGAATACTTATCAAACATTTTCTTAAATGTGTGATAACTGTCCATATTCGGCTTCATCATTTGATTCAGCGTGCTTTCTTCGGTGTGTTCAGGCGCAATCTTTAAATAGCCTCCCACGTGATGAGTGACCAGCTCCTCTACGTATTCGGGATCTCGAATGGCCAGGTCGTAGCGCAAACCGGAGGCAATCGCCACTCGTTTCACGCCGGGAATAGCCCGTGTTTTTCGGTAGAGTTGTGTTGTATGTTTGTGGTCTGTCTGCAAGTTTTTGCAAATGGTCGGAAATACACAGGACAAACGTCGGCAACTCGATAATATTTCATCACTCTTACAATTCAGGCGATACATATTGGCCGTCGGCCCACCTAAATCTGAAATCGTGCCGGTGAAACCCGGCACCTGATCTCGAATAGCTTCCACTTCTTTTAAAATGGACTCTTCAGAACGGCTCTGAATAATCCGCCCCTCATGCTCGGTGATTGAACAGAATGTGCAGCCGCCAAAACACCCTCGCATAATATTGACTGATGTTTTGATCATCTCAAATGCAGGGATTTTAGCATCGCCATAACTGGGGTGTGGCCTGCGCTGATAAGGCAAATCGAACACGCCATCCAGTTCGTTCGTTTCAAGGGGTACCGGTGGAGGGTTCACCCACAACTCCCGAGAGCCATGTTTTTGCACCAGAGTTCGGGCATTGTGCGGATTGGATTCTTGATGTAATACCCGCGACGCGTGGGCATAAAGTGCCGAATCATTCCGTACTTTCTCAAATGAAGGCAGACGGACATAGGTATTGTCAGGATCTAGTTTCTGCCGACTTTGCAGTGGCATGGGGATGATGCGCACCGGCATTTCTTCGTTGGGATCAATCGTTTTTTCAGATCGATCACAACTACCGCTACCCTCCTCACCTTTTGTCTCGGACTGATCAAATTCGTAGGGGTTAGGTATCACATCGATTTTTCCCGGCCAATCGATGCGGGTGGAATCTATCTCGGTCCACCCTTCCGGCGCACTTTTGCGAATGATGGCGGTGCCCCGAAGGTCGTGCAGATCTGTAATTTTGCGCCCGGCAGCCAATTTGTGTGCGATATCGGCTATCGCGCGCTCGGCGTTGCCGTAAAGCAGAATATCGGCGGTTGCATCCACCAATACCGATCGCCTCACCTCGTCACTCCAGTAATCGTACTGGGCGATTCGGCGAAGGCTGGCTTCAATGCCCCCGAGCACCACCGGGGTGTCTGTATAGGCTTCTTTACAGCGCTGGCTATAGACCGTGACACAGCGATCCGGACGCATTCCACCGAGCCCTCCGGCGGTATAGGCGTCATCGTGACGCATGCGCAGGTCGGCCGTATAGCGGTTGATCATGGAATCCATGTTGCCGCCGGTCACACCAAAAAAGAGATTAGGCTTGCCCAGCTTCTTAAAATCGGCATCGTTACGCCAGTCGGGCTGAGCAATGATGCCCACTCGGAAGCCCTGGGACTCCAGATAACGCCCGATCACGGCCATTCCAAAACTGGGATGATCTACATAGGCGTCGCCCGTGACAATAATGATATCGCAACTGTCCCAGCCCAGGCTGTCCATCTCCTCCCGCGACATTGGCAGATAAGGAGCTGTGCCATAACATTCAGCCCAGTATTTGGGGTATTCGAACAGGTGAGCGGCGGTTTGTGTCATAGCTTGGGCGTGCTTTCATCAAAGGTATCGAGCCCGGTATTATCGTCGATTTTCAAGCGGGGAGCTACAAAAGAGTGTTATGAGGGAGCGAATACCCCCTCTAGCGTTGATTTGAGCGCTTATTCTACAAATGCGCGCTCGATAACATAGTGCCCCAGATGGCCGTTTCGGGTCTCCTCAAAACCTTGTTCATCGAGAATGGCACAAGTTTCTTTCAACATGCCGGGGCTGCCACAGATCATGAAACGGTCAGTTTCTTTATCAAAGGGAGGCAGGCCAATATCCTTAAAAAGCTTTCCGCTTGTCATCAGGTCCGTCAGGCGACCATTATTGCGGAACTCCTCTCGAGTCACTGTGGGGTAATAAATCAGCTTTTCTTGAACTTGGTCGCCAAAATATTCATGCCTGGGAAGCTCGTCTTCAATGATCTGGGAATACGCCAGTTCATCGACATAACGACAGCCATGAATGAGAATAATTTTATCGAATTTCTCATAGATTTCCGGGTCCTTAATAAGACTCAGAAAAGGCGCCAGCCCGGTACCTGTACTCAACATATAGAGATGTTTGCCCGGCAATACATGCTCCTGAACCAGTGTGCCAGTGGGTTTGCGGCTAACAAAAATCTCGTCACCAGGTTTTATCTGCTGCAGTTTCGAGGTCAGGGGTCCATCGGGCACTTTAATGCTGAAAAACTCCAGCTCGTCTTCATGGTTGGCGCTGGCAATACTGTAGGCGCGCAGCAAAGGTCTGCCTTCATTTTCGAGGCCGATCATTGTGAAGTGCCCATTTTCAAATCGGAAACTGCTATCCCGGCTGGTTTTGAAACTGAATAGGGTGTCAGTCCAGTGGTGCACACTGAGAACCTGTTCTTTATTGAGCGCGGCCATTGCTTTCCCTCGGCTTAAATGACAAATCGTTAGCGTGACAGGTAACTGTGCGACTAAGAGGCTGTCGTGAATGTGTGCGTATAATCAGTCAGTTTCATTAACCTGTAAAACGGGTTATATTTATAAGACTAATCGATTTTATGGATATAAGGATGAAATATACCCTAAGACAGGCGGAAGTCTTCCTCGCCACTGCGCACCACGAGAACATTACACAAGCGGCCGACAGCCTTGCGATGTCGCAGTCTGCCGCCAGCAGCGCCCTGAAGGAGCTAGAACAGCAGTTTGACATCCAACTGTTTGATCGAGTGGGAAAACGCCTGAAAATCAATGAATTAGGAAGAGTTTTAAGGCCTCAGGTCGCCGCTTTGCTGGAGCAGGCCAATGGCCTTGAACTTGCGTTTAGTCAGCATGCTGACATTGGCCCCCTCAAAATTGGGGCAACGTTGACGATTGGAAATTATCTCGCCGTGCAAGCCATTGCACACTTCATAGAAGAGCACCCGGAGGCGAAGATCGACCTCGATGTTGAAAATACGGCAGAAATCACCCGTAAGGTGTGCAATTTTGATCTGGACATTGGACTGATAGAAGGCGAGTTACGACACCCCGATCTGCAGGTGACCCCTTGGCTAGAAGATGAATTGGTTACATTTTGTGCGCCCGATCACCCCTTGGCACGCAGACAAAAGCGACAACTCAATGACAGGGACCTGCGTGAAGCCACCTGGATCTTGCGGGAAACAGGGTCGGGCACCCGGCAAAACTTTGACCGGGCGATGCACGGTTTGATTCCCGACCTACAGGTATTGCTTGAGCTTCAACACACAGAGGCCATTAAACGTGCGGTCGAGGCTAAACTAGGCATTGCCTGCCTCTCTCGCATTGCACTGGAAGACGCCTTTAAGAGAGGGAGCCTGGTGCCCCTTGAAGTGCCACACAGAGATTTTCACCGCCACTTTTATATCATTCAACACCGGCAAAAATACCGCTCGGCGGGCATCGACTTGTGGCTTGAACACTGTGAGACTATCGCAACCCAAGTCAATCAAGTGGCGAGTTAGCCCTACTAATCTCGCAACGCCGCCAGAACCTCTTCGCTCCAACTCAACCAGGCCTGAACCTCTAAAATACCTCGGCGCAAGGTGAGGAATGGCAATTTCATCTGCTGCCGGGGGCTTGGTGCCAAAGACTGATAGTCCCGCTCTAAGCCTTGAAATATGGCCAATTTCTTTTCATTGTGCTCTCGAAGCCGAGAGATTTCAGTGATCAATACCTCGGTGTCGGTCAAGTGCCCGGCATACAACTTCACCAGCAGGGCATCGTTATAGGCGCACGGCTTCACGGGCTCACAGAGCCACTCTTGCAAGCTCGCCTGACCTTGTTCGGTCAGCGTATAGGTCTTTTTATCCGGTTTATCCGCCTGCTCAGTAATTTCGCAGCTTACCTGCCCTTCCGCATTGAGTTTCTTCAGTTGCAGATAAATTTGCTGATGGCTCGCACTCCAAAAGTACCCCATATGCTCGGCAAAGCGCTTTCTCAGGTCATACCCGGTGGCAGGTTGGCTCTCTAATAAAACCAACAAAGCATGTTTCAACGACAAATTAAGCTCCACTTCTTTTGGGATCTATCCAGAATAGACACCTGTAATACGGCCGATAATATCGATTTGACTCTACCTCCAAGCACAGCAATATGCAACTTGTTGCATAATGCTCACACTTCGGTACTATCTCAGTCAGCCTTATGCATAATATTGCATATCTACACTTAACATCATTCTGAGGGTTCACCCCATGGGGAAAAAAACCAATATCCGGACCGGCAAGCGATATCGCAACGGGCGCGCCGCTGAAAAATATGATGCCATCGTCATCGGTTCAGGAATTGGCGGGCTGGCCAATGCCGCGTTCCTGTCTCACCTGGGACAAAAAGTGTGTGTGCTTGAGCAACATTACACGGCAGGAGGATTTACACACGCCTATGAGAGGGAAGGTTATGAATGGGATGTGGGAGTGCACTATATTGGCGAAGTCCATAAACCTCACTCCACCCTCAGACGCGTATTCGATGTCATCAGTGAAGACCGACTCAAGTGGGCGGCAATGGACCCCGTGTATGACAAAATTAACCTGGGCGATAAAGAGTATAATTTTGTCGCGGGCAAACAAAATTTTATCCAACAGCTGACGGAGTATTTTCCAGCCGAACAAGAAGTTATAGAGGACTACGTTGCACTAATTTCCCGTGTCAGCACCCTCACCCCAAAATTCTTCGCCGCTCAAGCAATGCCAAAATGGATGGGACGGGCCTACAATGCCGTTAGACCGGCCCTGATGCCCAAGGAATTCTTTCAAAGCGCGCGAGAGGTTCTGGAGGGCATGACGTCAAACCAGGAATTAATTTCAGTGCTGACTGGCCAATGGGGCGACTACGGGCAAGTGCCGGCGAAAGCATCATTTGTGATGCACGCCCTCATTGCCAAACACTATCTTGCCGGGGGCGCCTACCCGGTGGGTGGCGCTTCTGCGATTTCTCGAACCATAATTCCTACGATTCAAAAAAGTGGCGGCGAAGTCTTTACCTACGCCGAAGTAAAAGAGGTTTTGGTAGAAAACAATAAGGCTTACGGCGTAAAGATGGCCAATGGAGACGAGATTCTTGCAGACAAAATCGTGAGTAATACCGGCTTCATGAACACGGTAAGCAAACTCCTCCCAGAGGAAAGCCGGGCACTTCACAAAGTGGATCAATGGATTCCAAAGGTAGAACGCTCAAGTGCCCACCTGTGCCTTTATGCAGGTTTTAAAGGCACTGCCGCTGAACTCGGTTTGGAAATGTCAAACTTGTGGCTGTACCCCAGCGGCGATCACGAAGGGAACTTAGAAGCTTATGAAGCTAAAGACCCCTGTGACCCCGATACGGAATTCCCATTACTATATGTCAGCTTCCCCTCAACCAAAGACCCAGAATGGGAGGAGCGCTATCCGGGAAAATCAACCGTTGAAATTGTAACGGTCTCGGACATGAAATGGTTCGACAACTGGGAGGGATCAACCTGGCAAAAACGCGGCGGTAGTTATGAAGGTTACAAAAAACAGATTTGTGATAAGTTGCTGGCTCGCTTGTTTGAAAGATTGCCACAACTGGAGGCAGCACTCGATTACTGCGAGCTGTCTACACCACTATCCACTCAGTTTTATCAGCATAATGATCGCGGTGAAATCTATGGACTCAATCATTATGTCGATCGCTTTAAACAACCGTTTTTACACCCCCAAACACCGGTTAACAACTTCTATATGACCGGTTCCGATGTGATGACTGCCGGAGTCGGTGGTGCATTGATGGCCGGATTAATGACGACATTTTGTATGACGGGGCCTAGAGGCGCCAAAAAAGTAAATAGACTGTTAAAGGATCACGGAAAGAATCTTTCCAAACCCGCGGCATAAAAAAAGCCGTGCCCCAAGGGGCACGGCTTTTTCAACTACGACCTCAGTTAAAACTTAACACTCAGCTCCGCAAAGACTTCACGTTGAATCGCATTAAACTGACCACGATAAAAGAATGGCCATGTATCAAAGGTTTCATCGCGAGGCGGACGCTCACCAAGAATATTATTACCAATCAATGCAAACGAAATTTCTTCCGTTATCTGATAGGTCAAATTCAGGTTGTAGCTCCAATAGCTTTCGTTCATGCGCTCAGTTTCTGCCCAATTAGGCAGCGTCCCGATACGATGTCCAAACAGTGTCGCATTGAAATCTTTGTAACCCCATCCGAGGCTATAACTTAGATTGGTTCGAGGTTCATAGGTGTGAAGATCGTGACGATAATCAACCAATACATCGTCTTCAAACTCTTTACCTTCATACTTGGTGATGACGGTATAATCCATCTTCAGGCTAAAGGTACCCCAAGAGTCAGTCTCGGCAATATACAACAACTGCAAGTCTACACCTTCCTGCAATTGAGTTGCCTGGTTGATCGGGCCAACCCCCACGCTTTGAATCTCATTCTCAATGCCCAGATTGGGATCCGTTAAGCGCACAACCTGACTCAGTACCAATTGACAAATCGAGCTGCTGGGGTCCAGCACACCCAACTGACAGTCCCGCTCATCTTTCATGAGTTCCCTGTCGTCTTGGTCCGTTACAACATTTTGTAAGTCGATGCTGTACCAGTCCACAGACACCCGAAGGTTTTCCATCGGATCAAAGACAACACCAAAACTGAGGTTATCGCCAGCTTCTTCTTCCAGACCAATATTGCCTTGGCGGGAGCCCTCAACGGATGTAACTTCCCCTTCAACAACACAGTCAACATCGTTAACGCCATCCAGAGAACACTGGTAATAGTCGGTTATTGCACCGTGAAAGAAACCACTCTCACCGGCAAACAGATAGTGCATATCTGGCGCTCGGAACGTTTGGCCCCAACCACCACGAACACGCATCCAGTCAGTGGCTTTCCAGTTAAACTTAATCATGTTTGTGGCTGCGCCACCGGTTGCAGACGCATCGTCATAGTTGTCGTAACGAGAGGCAAGTGTGAATTCCAAGTCATCGGTTAGAGGCAACAGCAGCTCGGCACCAATGGCAGACCGCTTGCGGTCACCACCACCGCCGGTACCACTCAAACCCCACCAGCCGTTACCCGTCTGATCTAAGGTTCGTGCATCCGGTGACAGATCATAACCCTGCTGCGAGTGCTCAGCGTGAAGTGCAAACTGAACGGGTGCGGAGAACATTTCAAATTCCCCTAACTCGCCCACCACCTTGGCCGTAGCCTGTCGAGAATAAGAGTCGCCATTGATAATCCGGGTGCCCATTAATTGATTTGCATCATCTCTGGACAGGGGATCGTAGATGCTGTGTTGGTCATTGCCGGATAATATTCCGTAACCCCACAAGTCTTCAGTTCCAAGGAACCACTCGTCAATCGCTTCTTCCTTAAACCTGACTTGCCCCTCCTCATAATCGTAACCCCCTTCGGTATAGGCAACTTCATAGTTGTAGTTTTTCTTCCCTATATCAAAGTTACCGTTTAGCCCAAGGGTAATGTTCCAGGTGCTTTCATCATAAAAGGCTTCCTGATCGCCAGTTTCTTCCGGCGTAAAAATTCTCTGGTGATAAAGATAATTAAAGTCTTCGTCTAAAGTATCAGCACCCCACCACAACCTGAAATTGCGAGATTCCGCCTCCGACCGCCAATAGGTAGCATTGGCAAACAAGGTCATGTTGTCATTTAACTCATAGTCGCCCCCAATATAGATCGAGGTGCGCTCACGGTAGTTGCGAATGGTCTCATCGCCGGCATCATCAAAGCCGCAAAAGAAACCTCTACCCACCCTTTCTGAATAAGGGTAGTCTGTTTGAGAGTCAGTACAGGCCTGTTCACCCGGATCCAGATAGGTGCCTTCAAAATTATCAAATAACAAGATGGCACGTGAGTTGTATCGAAAACCTTCCGGGTTGTCCTGAACTGAATCTAGCCATTCACGGTCTTTGCCGTAAATGGGGTCCTGAACTTCATATTCCGCAGTAAAGGTTATGTGCCCCTTTTCAAAGGACTTACCGGTAACAATTTGAAATTTCTGGGTATCACCGCCACCTTCTGTGGTTGTTCCGCCCATGATATTAATAGTGGTATCTTCAATATTATTTTTAGTGATTACGTTGACTACACCGGCAATAGCATCGGAGCCATAAATGGCGGATGCACCGTCCGTTAAGACTTCTACGCGCTCAACCGCAGCGAGGGGAATAGTGGCAAAGTTAAAAAAGTTACTTTCGCCGTTGTAAGGCGTTGGGTTTTCGGGCAAGCGGCGACCATTCAATAACACAAGGGTTCTGCCTGCACCAAACCCTCTTAAGTTAAGAGCCTTGGCATTCTGAGTGAAATTATTGGTATACGCCTCGCCCTGCGTAGCGCCTGTCGCTTGAGACAGCGAACCCAGCATATCTGCTATATCAATAAAGCCGCGATTTTTAATATCGACTTCATCAAACACCACCATAGGACTGGCTTCATCGAAACCGTCTCGCGGAATCAACGATCCAGTAACGGATACTTCTTCGATTTCTTTTTCTGCAGCAAGTTGATTGGCGTCTTGTGCGACGGAGGTCAGCGAAACGCTAGCAAGCGCAATGCCCCAACACAGTGCACTGCGCTTGAATTGACGTTGAATCATTTTTTAGTTCCCCATTTATATATATTATTCTGGGAACCCCAATTATTGGCTTTGAGACTTCTTTATCTGTGGACAATCTTTTTTTAAGTAATGTGAATCTTTTTGCCCACTCGTCACCCACCAATTATTACAACTGAAGGTTCCCTACTTATAGAAAGCCGATGTCAAAAATATTCGTCCAATATTTACTGCAGACACCAAACCTGTCCTTGATACTAACCCAACCTTTTTTACTAAAGCAAATGAAATCATGACCAGTTGGACAGCGTCCGAGAACCACTGGCCCCACATAAATTCAGGGCTGGAAAGATGCAAAGGCAAGCGCGCTCTGGAGTGAGCAAATTGTACAGTTACTCTCAAACGGCTGAACATTTTGTCCTGCACGCCGCTATATTGATCAATCGACGACAGAAGTAACTAAGGGGAAATAATTAATAACAGCGAGCCAATGACTGCCTGAATAGTGGCTATGACTAGGGGGTCACAAGGTGTTAGGGCAGGATAGATCCCATGAGAATCTGATCGATTTTCACCCAGTCAGGTTTTTCCATATTAATCATCTCCAGGCGGGACTCTGTGGCATCGGATATCACCTCTGTAGATATCGTCGAGCGCATCTTATTAACTAATAGCCAACCCTCTACCGTTCTAACGAATAAGGATATGTCGCGCGCAGCCGCGACCTATCCTATTGTTGAATGAGCCCGGTCTAGCCGTCTCCCTCTATAGTAAATAAGTAAAGTGAACCTGATTGGGACGGCGACGATTTTCTCCATCGCTATTTTTTAAGGGCGAGAACAGGTCTCGCCAGCGTGGGCTACTAAAAAGCTCTCTATTTTCCATAGTGCATTTACCTCCTTGCAGGGTGGGTGGAGGTTTTAACCCTCTCTTTTATTCGAGCGCACGGTTCGGGTGATAAATCCCAATGATCGACATTGGGGCATGGCACAGCGTGCAGACAAATTTCGGCCTTATAATTTCGGGCAGCTTTGCGATGGCAACTTGCAGTACCCACTGCACGATTTTTAATGTCCGTTTTGCATTGCCGTGCAAGAAACCGTAATCTCGAGAG
>CAJWCA010000081.1 GCA_913020395.1 uncultured Cellvibrionales bacterium
ACAATTCCCGCCCACCCTCACCGATGAAACAGAAACGTTAAACACAAATGAACTATGGCGAAAACAGTTTTTGGTGGCAGTTGCAGGTGTATTTACACCTGTAGCCAGCGAAACGATCATTGCCGCCCTAAGCTATATGAAAGGAACACAACTGGTCGACCGAGAAGGTAAACAATGGCAGCTGGACGAATCTTTGGTTGATGTTGAAAGAGATCTTGATGACGCTCAATTTTTTCGCATTAGCCGACAATGCCTGGTTAGACTTCAGGCGATTGAATGCTTAAAACGAACCGGATCAAGTTATCAGCTAAAACTGAAAGGTTTGACGGAGACATTCACTGTGTCGAGGGGACACGTTTCTGATTTGAAACATCAACTAAAGCAATAAGTGCAGAATCTCGACAGAAACTTCTACCCCCCCTCCTTGCTCCACCAATTATTTCGTCTGACTGACAGAACCCAAAAAGCTGAGAATGTAACTGCTCCACCACCCGTAAATATAATTAAATAATCCATTGCCCCAACAAAGCCTTCATACCTCACTACGCTATTGGCAATCATCAAGAATGGGATTAGCCCCCATAGAAACCCGAGCACTAAAAAATGCTTTAGCAGGATGCCCCCATACCTTCTTAAATATAAAAATAGAGGACACGAAAGAAAAAAAGCGATGAATACAATTGCAGCTAGAAATAGCTGGAATCGAGGATCGAAATAGGTTTGATATTCCAGTGGATTTCCGAGCGTAACTTTATAGTGCACCATGGCTACCAATAGGACAAAAACCGGTGAGATCATGGAAGTGAGGATGGAGCCTATGATATTCCGTTTCATTGTTAATCTACCATTAGACAGACTTAATCTTACCCCGCGACTCTAAGAGACAAAACTCCAAACTAATTATTGTTTTCTTCTTTCTTCGATTCCGCTTCGGTTTCCTCCTCACCCATTGAACCGATCAAGTCCTCGAAACTAAACTTGGACAATAGAGGTTTTTGTTTGGAGTCATAGGCTTTGAAGTACGTCACCTCATAGTCTTGAGGGTCAATATAACAATAGATATAAACTTCATCGTACTCTTCTAGTGTACCGACGTCTCCCTGCATGGCCACAAAATATATTTGGCGTTCGGTCTCAAGTCGGGTGGAGTGCCAGTCTGCTCTAAGCCTCACCAAAGAGGGGCCGAGTTTTTGTTTGGCCTCATCTCCGCAGGCGAGCGAGGCGTCGTAGATGTCAAAGGGTGTTTGACCGTAGTTTCTGTCCGTGGCGTTAGTATTTGTGGGAGTCACGGATGGCCCTGTGCCCCCAGCGAAATAGATGGTCAAGAACACAGAGCAGGCAACGATGCTTAGAGCAGAGACACTATAAAGAAGTGTTCGTTTATAGTTCAAAATCAAACCCCATCGTTTGGCTCATAAATCGTTAGCCCTCGGAACCCAGCTATTATTGATGCTACCTAAGAAGCTTTTTTACAGCGGGTAATAACACATCGGCACTCACCGGTTTCACGATCCAACCACTGGCCCCAGCACTGCGCCCCTCCACTCGCTTGTCATTATTACTCTCTGTACTCACAACTAAAATAGGCACGCCATTATAGGTGGGCTGCCTTCGAAGACGTTTTGTTAATTCTATGCCATTGAGGTTCGGCATATGATAATCAGTAATTACCAGGTCGTATCTCTTTTTGCGGGCAGCAGCATAGGCGATGACACCATCCTCGGCATAATCGACGTCGTAGTCGCTTTGGGTAAAAATGGCCTGAAACATTCGACGCATAGTCAATTGATCGTCCACCACCAAGATAGAACTATTCATCCAGCAATCCCTAGTCTTAAAACTATTATCTTAAGCTCTGAATGGAGCAGATAAGACCCCCCCAAAAAAACCACCCCCCTGACGTCCAAATCATCACGCAGAAGCAAGAGCAAAATCATACGCAACAAGGCGATGGATTTCGCATCGGGGCAACTTGAAATGTAGTGAAAAAACAACGAGTTCGCCAGTACAAATTCACAACACTGAGACCCCGCGCAATGAAACACCTCAATTAACCCGCCGCATTCCTGATTAGCTGCAAATATATTTTTACGGCATTGATGTAACTGTCTTCTGGCACACGTTCATTGGTGCCATGAAAGCCTTTTAGCTCTTCTTTTCCAACAGTAATGCCCATAAAACGATAGCTGTTTTCAGAAATCTGACTGAAGTGGCGAGCATCGGTTGCACCAATCACCAATCTGGGCACAATGACGATATCTTTGTTGGGTATTACCTGGGCAATACTCAGAGACAGCTGTTCATAACCAAAGGACTCAGTGCTGGCCATCTCAGAGGGCTCACTCCAAAAGCCGTAACGCTCAATCTCAATACTGTCGTCGTCAATAATGGTCTTTACACGATCAATAACTCCCTGAACGGAATCACCCGGAAGTATCCTGAAGTTGACAACCGCCTCTGCCTGAATCGGTAATACGTTCTCCTTGATGCTTGCCTTTAACATGGTTGGCGCGGTTGTGGTTCTAGCGCTGGCAAGGGCTACCGAGTTTCCGGAGAACATCCGGTGCGCGAAGGGCTCAAACAACCAGGTATTGGCAAAAACAACGCGCTGCAGAAGAGGTAACTCGCTGCCCAGATTATGTATAAATTGAGAGAGATAGGACAAATCAATGGGAAAAGGATTTTCTTCAAGACGGTAAACCGCCCGCGCTACTAATCCGGCTGCCGTGTACTCAAGGGGCTGGGATGAATGCCCCCCCGGGCCTGCGGCAATCAACCTAAGACTCAGAATCCCTTTTTCACCAGGGCCGATGACTGCTACGGGTGCATCAATGCCGTCTACAACCCCGTCGGTAATAAGCCCGCCTTCATCCAAAACAAACTCCAGTGTCACTCCACGTGTTTGTAGTAGATCTGCAATTTTCTTAGCTCCCTGCTGGCCTCCCACTTCCTCGTCGTGACCAAAGGCAAGATACACAGTGCGAGACGGAGCAAAACCTTGCGCCAGCAGTGTTTCGGTCGCCTCCAGAATACCGAGCACACCGGCCTTGTCATCAATAGCTCCACGCCCCCAAACGGCACCGGATGCCACTACCCCCCCAAAGGGTGGGTGTGTCCACTCGTTTTCCGTTCCTGGTATAACCGGTACAACATCCATGTGCGACAGAAGAAGGATTGGTTTTAACTGGGGATTACTACCCGGCCATTTCATCAGGTAGCTAAACTCGGATACATCCTCTGTCTCGAGCTGCGCAAATACCCGTGGAAAACTCTCAGACAGATATTGGCGCAGAGCGACAAAATCACCCGTCGGAAACAGCGCAGGGTCAGTATAAGATATCGATGGAAACGTTAATGATTTTGCGAAGCGCTGTATTGCTGCTCGCTCGTCTAGCTGGACTTGTACCTTGTCGACAAGCCTCGGCTCAAGATCTTTGCTGAAGTTGATTGTATTGATTGTTATCACACCGACCAACACCAGCAGGGAAGCTAACAAAAGCAGAACCGTTTTTTTCATCGAGCATTTTCTCCAGACTATTTTCTTCGGACGATATTGGCCGGAGAAAAGGCATGCCCAATGTATCAGACTATCTGTACCGCAATCTATATTTCTAGCAATCCCCTCTTAAGACCATTGAATCAGCCTACAATCAAGTGACATTACCGGCCACATTAGTTTTTAAGGAAGAGAAAAAGTGACGAGTGGCGAGCAAAAACGCATCGGGATCTTCCAGTTCTGAAAAATGACCACACTGTTCAAACTCGACAATCTCCGCTCCTGGCACGTGCTGCAAACTCGACTCTGACGGTGTGTCACGATGGGAGCGATCCTGCTTACCCCAAATGGCCAGTGCTGGGATATCTGAACTTTGCTGGGTCAGGTGGCGGCTCCATCGCTGTAACATAGTAGCCAAAGGATAGGCAGCGCTGGCATTGAGTGTCATCTCAACCAGCGAGCGCTGGTCAAACTGTTTGGCAGTCGCGTACTTAAACCAGAAGCGTGTGATTCGACTGGCAGTTGCCCTCACTACTAACTGCCCTAGAAACCCGACTCTCAACAAACCCTTAGGATCCATCCTGTCGACCCAGGCCCGCATTTCTTGTAAATCCGGCGTCTGCATTAACACCAATCCCGCAACATTCGCTTTGCCACGCTGGACCATACTGGTCGCGACAAAACCACAAATGCAAGGCGCACATAAAATCGCCGGACCTACATTTAGCTGTAACAACAGGGACTCGATTGCCTCAACAGCGGCCAGGAATTCATAGGCCTTTGATGAGCGAGGTTTCGAGTGCCCAAAACCAGGCAGCTCCATAACCAACACCCGGTAGTCCGGGGCCAAGCGTTTTATTAAACCATCATAGGCTTCTACCGTAACCGGAGGATCACACAAAAATACAATAGCCTGTTCGGAGCCTCCAGAGTCCCGGTAGCGCACCCTCGTCGACGCGGTCTCGCCCAAATAAGTTTGTTCAGGTAGCTGCTTTGTTTTTTTATTGCTCCAAAGGAGGCGATCTAAAAAGGCAGGGTTCATTATGAGTACCTGTTCGTTAAATTATTGACTGCTCTCATCTCGACCCCACAATCTTGCCAGCTCTTCGGCCGCATCAAGAATGGGAGATGAGCTTTGTTTCACTCGTGCGAGAATAAGAGCGCCTTCAAGAGAGCTCATCGACAGGTTCGCCGCGCGTTCAGCCGCCAATGAGTCCCAGCCGTGAGAGATAAAAACCTCTGACATAATATCTATCCAGGATTCCATTACCTGTTGACCCGCCTGAGTGATAAGTTCAGATTCAGGGGCCATTTCCAGCAGCACCGTTGTAATTGGGCAGCCGTCGCGAAATTCTGAGCCTTTCATCCACCCCGCCAGCATGCCCGCATAGGCCAAAATAAAAGCCGAGGGCGATTCAGACTTTGTCGCCAAAACCCCTAAGGTTTTGCCAACCACGCGGCCTGCAACCTTCACCACTGCCACCCCGATGTCTTCTTTACCACCGGGATAATAGTGGTACAGCGAACCTTTGGGGGCGCCACTGTCCTCCAATATTTGCTTTAAGCCGGTGCCGCTATAACCCTGACGCCGGAATAAACGCGCCGATGATTTGAGCAGTGCATCTCTATGTTTTGCGGATTGCGCCAAGAAAAGCCCCGGGTTATAGCGTTAAGGAAAGGTATAATGAAAGAAATTATAACGACCGGTCTACATAAGTCAATAATACAGTCATCGGCACCCGCCATGCCACCCAAGACTAAGGAGCGGCGTTAAAGTGGCGCCGGTGAATACTAGGGGAAACGCTGAGCTCTTTTCTGAAGTGGTGCCTCATGGTAGTGGCATTCTCAAACCCGGAGAGTTCGGCCACCTTTTCAATGCTGTGTGTGGAATCTTCAAGCAGTTGCTTGGCCAGCACCAATCGCTGTTGAGTCAGCCAGGTTTTTGGCGTGATATTAAAATTTGCTCGGAATTTACGATCGAAAGTCCTGCGGGACATACTGGCCTGACGAGCCAGCGTATCCACCTCAATACGGGTATTCAAATGACCCAGCGCCCAGTTCAGCGCCTGGGTGAATTGACTTGTTTTCTCGGGCACAGGGGTTTCGACAAACTGGGATTGCCCTCCCCCCCGATGGGCAGACAGCAACATGCGCCTGGCAACGGTATTTGCCACCCGATAACCAAAATCCCCCCGAATAACCTCAATTCCCAGGTCAATGGCAGCGGAACTGCCGGCAGAGCAGCCTATTGTTCCGTCGTAAATATACAGCACGTCAGGCACATAGCTGACAAGGGGGAATCGAGATTGAAATAACTCGGCGTAACGCCAGTGTGTGCTCGCTTCTCGACCATTTAGCAAACCCAGTTCTGCCAGCAAAAAAGCACCGGAACAGAAGGACAAAATACGTTTACCTTCCCGGTGAAACTGCCGGACAGCCTCACCCAAATCATCGGCCACCACTGCCTTGGCCGTTGGCCAGCTCGGTATGACCAGCAGGGAATAGGCGCTTAGATCCTGCACTTGTTTACCCAACAATTGAAGCCCTGCGCCCGTTCTCAATGGCCCCTCAGCAAAGGTGACCACCTCACATTCATACCAGGACTCAAACTCGGGGCGAGGCAAGCCAAATAACTCGGTCGCACAGCCGAGTTCGAATAATGCCGCCCCGTCATACGTTAATATCGCAACCTTGTGCACCGCAGCTCCCAGAACCTCAATGTAAAACGCTTGGCTAAAGGTTAACGAATAACTCCTTTCAGGCCAAGACTTTCGCATCGGTATGATCAGCTATTCACGTGAGCGCGATCAGGTTCGGAATTGCCGGATCACATTGCCGAGGTAAGACGACAAACCCTTTAAATCTTCGCTCGCTGTATGCGCATCAACGGATGCCTGCAAAGTCTCGGCGCCGGAGGTACTGATATTAACAATATTCTTGTTAATCTCTTCTGACACACAACTTTGCTCCTCTGTTGCCGTCGCAATCTGTAGGGACATATCGGCAATTTGATCCACTCGACCAAACAAGGTCTGGATTGAATGCTCAACGTTTTCGATATCCGCAACACTCTGCTTAACCCCTTCCTGGCACTGCTCCATGGAGGAGACAGCCGCAGCGGTTCCCGATTGCAAGGTATTGATCATGTCTTGTATCTGCCCGGTTGAGGCCTGGGTTTTACCGGCTAGTGACCTCACCTCATCGGCAACCACCGAAAAACCACGCCCCTGCTCCCCTGCCCTGGCCGCTTCAATGGCCGCATTAAGCGCAAGCAGATTAGTCTGGTCTGCGATACTGCTGATCACCTCAATGACCGCACCAATCTCTTCGCTGTCTTTGGCCAGTTTTAATATTGCCTGAACCGATTGATCCACCTGTAGCTCCAGTGAACGAATTCTCACTTTGCTGGCTTCCGCATCCACCTGCCCTTGTTTGGCACTGGCTTTTGCCTCCTCCGTCGTGGATGCTGTCATCGACGCATTTTTTGCCACCTCCAACACAGTGGCAGACATTTCGTTCATCGAGGTTGCCACTTGCTCCACCTCAAGACTGAGCTTGGACATTTCCGTTTCCGTTGACTGGGTTGCACTGGAGGTGTGATCAGCCGACTCACGCATTGAATCAGACACACCTTGCATTCGCCACAGAATGGTTTCTGTTTGTGAATTCAAAAAATGCAGAGTCGTTTGTAGTTGCGCAGCTTCATTGGTGCCTTTTGCATACACCTGTTGAGCCGTGGCGCTGTGAAACAAGGCCTGACTGGTCGCCACCATTCGCTCAAACGGACGCGCAATCACCGAAGAAAGGCCAAAACCTGCCAACAGCAGTGGGGCCAGAAAAAGCAAATCCCGCCACCCTTCCCATGTGATAGCAGCCACGGGGAGTAACAAACCAGTAATCGCCAGAAAGACCTGCAGCCTTAGACTCATCCGGTGCAAACTAGTCGCTAATAAGTTCGCGACGGGCGATTTTCCCTGGTAAACACGTCGGGCGGTATCTATTTGATCCCGGCTCGGTTTCTTCCTAACCGATTGATAACCACTGACCTTCCCTTCACTGACAATAGGCGTGACAAAGGCATCCACCCAGTAACTGTCTCCATTTTTGCAGCGATTTTCCACGATACCCATCCATGCCTTGCCCGCCTTCAAGGTGTCCCACAACTCTTTGTATGCGGCCTGAGGCATATTGGGGTGCCGAACGAGGTTGTGCGCCTGCCCCAGCAATTCACCTTCCTCAAACCCACTCACAGAAATAAAGTCGTCGTTAACGTGGTCGATAACGCCCTTCACAGTCGTTGTCGATACGATCCTGAAGTCTTCCGGGTAATCCCGTTCAATATTGGTGACTGGCTGATTGTTTCTCATGACTTCACCCTGCGAGCAAATTCTTCAATATCCTCAGAAGAAAACCGACGGTGCCCTCCGGGTGTCAAACTAAAAGAAATTTTGCCCGCAGCGGCCCATGCCCTGACAGTCACCGGTGATACGCGAAAGTACGCAGCAACTTCCGCCGGTGTCATCCACTCTTTTGTATCGCTAGGGGTTTTATTCATTACAAAGCCTTTACATCTACTTGTTAGCCATCGCATCAAACCGCTTGAAACGATCAATACGATGGAATTTATACAAGTGAGAGCTTCGCGTCGCGCCCTAACAAGCCGGCTCTTGCGCCAAGTCAATTTATCCGCTTTCTGTCTAACACAAAAGCAATTGCGGCCAACACAAGATAGGCAATTGTGGCGGTAATGGCAGTGGAGGTAACATCATCGCTGGGTGAAAGTGGCCCAAAGATATTTAACACATTGATCAGCAGTAACAAGACCACAAAAATTGGCATGCCCACTCTCGAGGCCAGCGTTGTCCCACGGCTTGAGCGCATGTAGAAATAAAGCCCTCCCAGCAACAGAATCGCTTCCAGGCCGTAGGTAATAAAAGCGTAGTGCCACAAACCCCAACCAAATTTGACCGAGTCGTCACTCATCAGCGGCAGATCCGGGGTATGCACCACAAGATCAAGAAACCAGTGGGACAGCACGGCAACAGCCATGACAGCGGCCACTTTAAAGTGTTTCGCGCGCCGATATCGGGCAATGAGTGAAGCCAATAAAAATATCAAGCCCGCCCAAAAGAAGGCGGCAACCAGGCTGTGGCTATAGGGCATAAACTCCAACTTGAAATGGGTGGATGCGGTAAAATTCTCAATCAACTTAAACCGCTCAATACCCATCAAGGTCAGCGGGAAAAACAATAAATCAAAAAACTGCACACCAACAAATAACCAGCCCAGTGAGGCTTTTTCCTCATAGGCTTTCAGTGCAAAACTCGCCGCATAATGACCAACAAACATGACATTCTCCTCGTTTTGGGTTGTTGGCGCCCATTATTCCCATTCCAATATGAACAATGAATAGATAAAATATCCTACCTACTATTCAAAAATGAATAACCAATTATCGTCTCGATGACTTCTGCGCAGGAGAAATACGATGGGAAAGACTGATTGGGAGCTCATTCAGAGCTTTAATGCGGTTGCCCAGGCCGGGAGCCTGTCAAAAGCCGCCCTCATCCTTGGCACCTCTCAACCGACCCTGAGCCGCCAAATCGCCCGACTCGAGCAACAGCTGGGCATCACGCTGTTTGATCGCAGCACACAGGGTTTGAGGCTCTCGGGGGCGGGTTCAAAACTGGTGGAAAGCAGCGAGGCCATGGCAGAGGCTGCGTCTCAGTTCTCACGGCTTGCCTCGGGGAGCCATATTTCACTCGAAGGCAATATCCGTCTCAGCGCCAATGAGGTGATTGGTTTATATTATCTACCCGCTATCATCACCGCTTTCAGGCAGCGCTACCCGAAGGTCAATGTTGAGCTCGACATTTCCAATTCTGAAACCAGTTTAAGTAAACGGGATGCAGACATTGCCCTGAGAATGTTCAGGCCGAGCCAGGCGGAACTGGTTGCCCGTCGCCTTCCCGACATCACTTTGCGTGTTGTTGCCAGTGAGAAATATCTACAGGCGCACCCAGAACCTGCAAACCCTGAAGAATTAGCTCAGCACAATTTGATCGGGTTTGACCGGGATATTCAATTCGTCGATGCCATCAAAAGCCTCGGCTGGCCAGTTGAGGAAAAAGACTTCAATAGCAGAACGGACTTTTTACCGCTTCAAATTGAGCTGGCTCGTACGGGTGCTGGCATATCCGTCACCCACGAGCACTTGATACAGAAATTCCCTGAACTCAAAATGATATTGCCGGATCTGCACTTGCCCAAACTACCTTTTTGGCTGGTTTGTCACGCCGACGTTCAACACAATCGGCGCATACGGGTGCTAATGGACTTTTTGGCCGAGCAATTGGGCACCCTGTTAAATCAGCAATAGCCCATCAATTTAAGATGACACGGCGTTGGCCGCCGGTTCGACGGCACCTTGCTCCGCTTGCCTTGAAGGGTCTAAGTAATACTCCTCATGAATTCGCTCACAAAACGCCACCAGATTTGTGTAAGAACGCGCCACTTCATTTAAAGGGTTATTCAGCTGACACAGTGTTAGCTGTGTCAGAAAACCAAAGGCCGCAGCGTCCAGAATGCTGGGTTTGTCACCAAAAAAATACCTTTTTTGGCCCAGCATGGCATCCAGGCTGCCCAAGGTATTTTTGGCTATGGTTAAAATTTCTTCGTGGCTGTGTTTACCCAAGCCCTGTTTTTCAAGCGCCGAGCGCACCCCTTTGCGGGCGACAAAAGGAACAAGCTGCTTCAATGGAAACGGCATAT
The DNA here is from genome assembly GCA_913020395.1 of uncultured Cellvibrionales bacterium. Classification (GTDB taxonomy): domain Bacteria; phylum Pseudomonadota; class Gammaproteobacteria; order Pseudomonadales; family Cellvibrionaceae; genus CAJWCA01. The sequence goes on from CAJWCA010000081.1 coordinate 10,268, forward strand.
TGCCAAAAAAGCTATCCGAGACCGAGGGCCAGGTATCTTCCCTCATCCAACGTGAATACACCAAACACCAGTAGACATCCTCATCCAACGATTTAGTCACCAGTTGAGAAATACCTCGCTGCTCTGCCGACAGATGATCATCGAGGGATTGCCCATACTTTTCTTTGATATAGGCAATGATAAAAGTGGAGTCAGCAATCAAGGCCCCTTCATCCTCAATGAAAGGCAACTTCCCCTTTGGCGCCATACGCAAGTTATCCGCGTCCGCAATCGACTCAAAGGGCAAATTAAGCATGCGCAAATAGAGGTCTGTTTTTAGCACAAAGGGGCTGGGGTCGTGCACACCAAAATGTTCACCAAAGCTGTAAAGTTTAATCATGGTCTCTGCCTTTTAAGGTCATTATTTGTTGTTGAATCCTAAGCGTGAGACACAGTGTATAGGAACCCTACTGACAGGAGGTGTCAGTAGGGTTGGCGATTCCCGATATTTTTTAGATTATCTTCCCCTGCCGCACGACGAAAAGCCTCCTTGTAGCCCGAAAGCTCGGTGCCCATCCAACGGTCCCACCATGTGAAATAGAGGCCAAAATTGCCGCTGAACTTCTGATGATGCATGTCGTGGTGGGTCGTCGTGGTCATAAAATCCATAGGGGAATCCACCCACTCGCGGTGGTGGAACTCCACGCCGGAGTGCCCCATGGCATTACGCAGAATCATAAAACTCAAAAAAACAAAGATAACCAGGCCGTGCAGAGGAATCAGTGCCAACATGATGGGCATGAATAAGGCCATCGCCAAGGCTTCCATCGGTGCAAAGCTATAAGCCGCCCACGGGCTAGGCGTACGAGACAGGTGGTGCACCCGGTGGGTCCAGCGAAACAACGCGGGGTGGTGCATCGCGCGGTGCACCCAGTAGAAATAGGTGTCGTGTAACACGAGCAGCAAAGGCAAACTGATCACACCATAGGTAATGCCATGCTCTGAGAAGGACTCATAGTTTTTCAACCAACCTCGCTCCATGGCCGCCACAGTGAACAGCGCAACACTGGCATAAACACTAGTGGTTAGCAGGGAGTAGGTGACTTCCCGGCGAATATCAGCCCTGCTGGTTCTGCGGGTTTGAATCCGGCGCCCCTCCGACCACTGTTTTAACAGGACATAAAGCACAATACTGACTGTTCCCGCTCCAATCAGGTAGCGCAAGGTATCAAAGGCAAACACTGTCAGCCATATTTGGGCTTCTGTGAGTAGAAACTCTGTCCATTCCGCCCTTAAGGCATCAGATAAATCCAGCATGGTGCATCTCCCGTTATTGGTGTCGGGAGTTATTTCACGGTAATGCCGCCTATAATTCTCATCGAAGTTGAAAAAGCGTGGTCAATTTCGAAATCGACACCCTTTTTTTGAAATCGCCGCATCAAAAGTGCACACATTGGCGCTAGAGGCCCGAGTCACGTATTGCGCAAGACCTTATCGTGTCTGGTGTCGGCGACGATATTCGCTGGGAGTAATCTGATGCAAACCTTTAAAAGCTCGATTAAAGGGGGTTACGGAGGCATATCCAACATCCAGCGCAATGCTGAGTATCGGCAGGCGCGCCTGCTCCAGATCTGCCAAGCGCCGAGCTGCTTCTGCAATACGGTAACGACTGAGAAAATCATTAAAGTTGCGATACCCTAAATGTTGGTTGATCAGCTTTCTCAACTGGTGCTCAGGAATGGATAAATCCTCCCCCAGGCTACCGATTGTCAGCTCGGCGTTGCGATAACCACATTCCGTTTCAATATAATTGTTTAAGGCCTCTAGCCACTGTTGCTCAACAGGGGGAAGTGATGGTGCGGGTGTTGTTATGGGCGTTGTTATGGACATTGGATCGCCCCCTGACTCGACTGTCTCTGCTGATTGATTGCGCCCCTCGAACAAACCCTTAGGGTTTAACAATAAAAACCAAACAGCCAATACCAACATCATCAGGGTGAGCAACATGGAGTGGCCGAGCTCTAGCCACAACGGAGCCTCCCTCCCCCCTAAATAGGTTTCGGCCAGGGTGACGGCAAGAATGTAGACTCCTCCCATGCCCGCCATAACGCTGCGTAGGCGACGCCTCGACTCAACCAGGTCCTGCCGCCACTGCCCTAAAATGGCATTAAGCGCGAGCACAATAAAAACGAAACGAAAAGTATAGGCCAAATAGAACAATCCCTGGGTCAGCGCTGGATCCAAGGCCCCTCCGGCCTGTGCCACCCAAAAATCAGCCTCCGCAATCACCAAAAACAAGCCGAGTGTAGCCCAACGCATGGGGCCAATGACGATGTTTTTCTCGTCCCAGTCATTGAACAACGACTGCGAAAACAACCAGAAAATCGCAGTCACCAAGGTGGCGAGCGTGACCGCAATGCTTAAAAATAAGGACGAGCTACCCAATAAAGGCGCAACGAGGTACGCACCCAGCGTCACCATTAGCGCAAACAATAATCGCCCGGCCAGCAAGTGGCGAAAGTCCAGCCACGCCTTGAAGCAAAGCATCAGGATAATGCCGATACCGACACCACGTGTAAAAATGAATAGATTTTCCATGGGGGCAATGATAGTGGATTCCCCAGACAATACCCAGTAGTTGCAAGTCGTGCTTTCGAGAGTAATACTGAAACTATTGAACAGGGAGAAATAGGTGAATACTCAGGCATCAGAATTTGTAGGTTCAATTCCAGAACACTATGATCGCTCACTCGGTCCTAGAATTTTTTCAGGTTTCGCCAAGGATCTCGCCGCGCGAGTTGCCAGCACGGCGTCCTCTTCAGTGCTGGAACTGGCCGCAGGCACCGGCATTCTAACCCGACATCTGCGGGATCTTTTACCAGACAGCTCTGCGCTCACTGCCACCGATCTTAATGCGCCGATGTTAAATGCCGCAAAGGTGAAGTTTGAAGATGAGGAAAAAGTGTGTTTTGAAGTGGCCGACGCGACGCAACTACAGCATGCCAATGAATCCTTCGATGGCGTTGCCTGCCAGTTTGGCGTGATGTTTTTCCCGGATAAGGTGCAGTCATTTAAAGAAGCCTATCGAGTACTAAAACCCGGTGGACACTATCATTTTAATGTTTGGGACTCCTGGGATAACAACCCCTTCGCCCGGATCACACATGGCGTGGTGGAACAGTTCTTTCCAGACGACCCGCCCGAATTTTATAAGGTTCCCTTCGGATATCACGATACTGACCAGATCGCCGCCGCTCTGACAGAGGCCGGCTTTTCTCATGTTGAAAGTGAAAGTGTAGAACTGCAATCAAACATCCCATCGGCAAAAGAGTTTGCTCTCGGATTGGTTTTTGGCAACCCCTTGCTACAGGAAATTGTCGACAGACAGGGAAATCCAGACGATATTTGTGCCGTTGTTGCCAGCGAATTACTGGTTCAGCTCGGCAGGGAAATGCCGTTGCAAGCCCAGGTTTTTAAAGCACAGAAAACTTAATCTCCAGTGGGCTAGGAACTTTTGTGTTTCATTTCCAGCAAGTTAATATCGGCAATGTGGATGAGTTCCTGCAAGCTATCGCTTTGATACGGAAAAAATGAAAAGCCAAAACTAAAATCGACCTTAAAAAAAACCTGATCAACTTGATAGACCAACTCGCGCAATGCTTGGAAACGACGTTCGAGTTCCTGTAGTGGTGTGTTCTGTTTCACGTCGGGCAGCAATACCAGAAATTCATCTCCGCCCCAACGACAACAAAAATCGTTTTTACGCATGTTCGCTTCGAGCTGGCGGGAAAAATACCTCAAGACCTGATCGCCAATCGCGTGACCGTAACTATCATTGACCTGCTTGAATTTATCGAGATCTAAAAAAATTAAACAATGAGGTTTCGCCCGTGCAGATGAAGTGCACACGTCTGAAAAATGACGTTCAAGGCCATATCGGTTACTCAGCCCAGTCAATGCATCGGTGAACGCCTTATCCTCCAAGCCTCGTTGATCTACAGCCACATCCGTAATATCAACAACCGTAACGGCTACCGCATCAACTTTGCCACTGAACTTATTCCTTACCGGCTTATATGAGACTTTTAAGAACATCATATTGCCGCGATCCGGCGAATAGAACCAGTGATTGTACTCACAAGGAATACCATCAAAACAAGCATCAAGTTTACTTTTAACGACATCGGTAAAGACATCCTCCCCCAATACTTCAGCGACACTACAGCCTTCTATTTGAGCTCTGTCACGCCCCCAGGTCTGCATGTATTTTTCGTTGACAGCCTGATACTGGTAGTTTCTGTCAATCAGTGAAAGTAAGTTATCAGAATGGTCTAGGAGTTTTTTTTCCGCCTGCCCCTTGGGCGCATCTGGATTTTCTATTGGCGCAATTTCTATCAACAATTCTTTTTGTTTACCGGGAAGCAAAACCACGTGCAGACGAGCGTGTTGTTGTAATTTAGGTGAATAGACAATTTTAAGCTGTTCGTCACCGGACTTAGAATCCGCCAGGCCCCTCATTATGGTCCTTAGCACCGTTAAATTCCATTTTCCCGAACTTAAGATGTTCTCGCCTACGACAAGGCTATCGACGTCTTTATAACCCGCACTGACATGTTGGATGTCTCCCGTGGGGTTGACAATTACTACCGCGCTAGAAATATACTTAAGAAAGTCGGCGTCCATTCAGGCCCTCTTCGATTACTCAAATATGCATCCGATGATGCTCAATAGAAATACCTAAGCCGGGGGCAGGTAGAAACGGTGTTGAACCCGATATTTTGCTTACATACTTTGACAAATTGAGCCTGCCCTAATGAACAGTCTCAATGCCAGAAGCTTAGACCCATAGTTCTGAGCCGAACGGCCATAATCACAGACCACATGGCCATATTTGGCATGCCGTTCATCACAAACGGCTGAATAAAGCCTATAGTTATACTGTCTTATACGATTACCGTTATATCGCCGTTCCACTCGCCGAACTAGCTAATACAAGGAAGTACCTGTATATATGAACAGGAATTATATCGCCGGTTTAAAAAATTTAGCGAACTCGGAATTACAACTCGGATCACT
>CAJWCA010000082.1 GCA_913020395.1 uncultured Cellvibrionales bacterium
CTGGCGGGCGAGCCTCTCGATGTGCTGGTTAATGGCACTTTGGTTGCTCACGGCGAGGTTGTTGTGGTCAACGAAAAATTTGGCATCCGTATGACCGATGTGATCAGCCCCGCTGAACGTATCAAGAAACTGCGCTAACAGGTAAATGCCGATGAATGAAACTGCTGCCCCAAGTTCCTTTAACAGTGGTGCGATGCTCGGTGAAGTCATGGTGGCCTTGTTGGCTGTGCTCTTCCTGATTGTCGTATTAGGGTGGGTGTTGAAACGGATGGGGCAGGGCTCCTTTCTAAGCACCGGTCCGATGAAGGTGGTCGCCAGTCTGTCGCTTGGCACTCGCGAAAAAGTGGTCGTGCTCGATATCAATGGTGAACAGATCTTGTTGGGTATCACGGCTCAACAAATAACCCGCCTCCACAGTTTTGATGAAGCCGTTATCGCTCAAGCAACGCAAGAAAAGCCCGTGGACTTTAGTCAAAAGTTAAAGCAGTTTATGCAAAAGGATCAGGCTTGATGTTGCGTATGAATTTGAATTTACGCAAGACTCTTCTCGCTTTGCTGGCGATGTCTTTACTGAGTCTGGTTTGGGTGCCCTTGTCACAAGCGCAAACAAACGATACTACGCCCAGCCTCGAACCAGTAGCGACGCCCGTTAACCCAAGCAGTGCTTTGCCAGGTATTCCAGGTTTACCAGCCTTAACGGTACAAACTGCTGCGGATGGCTCGCAAAGTTATACGGTGACGTTGCAAATTCTCGCCATCATGACAGTGTTGACCTTGTTGCCAACCCTATTGATGATGATGACCAGTTTTACCCGTATCATTATTGTTTTTGGGATTTTGCGGCAGGCTATGGGGGTGCAGCAGGCACCATCCAATCAAATCCTGATTGGCCTGGCTTTGTTTTTGACAATGTTTATTATGACACCTGTCTTTGAGAAGGTTTATGAAACCGCGCTTGAGCCTTATATGGAAGAGCGAATTAATGCCCGGGATGCATTAACCCGTACAGCCGAACCTTTTCATAAATTTATGCTGGCCCAGACCCGGGAGTCTGATCTGGATTTATTTATGCGAATAGCAGACGATACACAGATCGCCTCTGCGGAAGAGGTGCCTTTTTCGATACTGGTGCCCGCATTTGTGACCAGTGAATTGAAAACGGCCTTTCAGATAGGTTTTATTTTGTTTATCCCCTTTTTGGTCATTGATATCGTGGTTGCCAGTGTCTTGATGGCCATGGGTATGATGATGTTGTCTCCATTGATTATTAGTTTGCCGTTCAAAATTATGTTGTTTGTATTAGTGGATGGATGGGCGATGGTGATTGGCACACTCGCCTCGAGTTTTGCTGTTTGACGCCTGTGGGCGATAGGAGTGAATCATGACGCCTGAAGTTGTGATGGACTTGTTTGCAGATGCTTTTTATTTGACAGTACTGATGGTTGTTGTGATCGTCGGGCCGAGTCTGCTGGTGGGCTTGATGGTGAGTATGTTTCAAGCCGCCACTCAGATTAACGAGCAGACCTTGAGCTTTTTACCGCGCTTGGTGGTAACCCTGACCACAATAATGATAGCCGGGCCCTGGCTCATCTCCGGGTTTATGGATTTGTTTACCCGCCTCTTTACTAATATCCCTTTCTTGATCGGTTGATGTAATGGTCGTCACCGAGGCGGAAATAGGGCAGTTTGTCGGTCAGTACTTGTGGCCACTGTTCCGTATTGCGTCCTTCTTTATGGCGGTTCCCGTATTGGGTTCACGTTTGATTAATGCTAAGGCACGAATGGCGTTGGCGGTAATGGTTACGCTGTTGGTTGTGCCCTTGTTGCCAGCCGTGCCAGCCGTTGATCCAATATCAATCCAGGGTTTGCTCATCGTGCTTCAGCAAGTGGTTATTGGCGTCTCGATGGGTTTTATCCTACAGGTCGTGATGCAAGTGTTTGTGCTGGCGGGCCAGTTCATTGCAATGAAAATGGGGCTGGGTTTTGCGTCTATGAACGACCCCTCCAACGGCGTCAGTGTGACCGTTATTTCGCAGTTTTACTTAATGATGGCCACCTTGCTTTTTTTGAGTGTTAATGCGCACCTGTTGATAATTGACTTGCTGGTGCAAAGTTTCAGAACTTTGCCCGTGGGTGGTGAAGGAGTAGGCGTGCAGGTCTTTTTTGATATCGCTGGCATGGGCTCCTGGATGTTTGGCAGTGCTATGGTCATTGCCCTGCCTTTGCTGACCAGTTTGCTAGTGGTCAACCTCGCCTTTGGTGTCATGAGTCGAGCGGCACCACAAATGAATGTTTTTGCGGTGGGTTTTCCAATTACGCTTGTATTTGGCCTGATTTTGATTTGGTTTGGCTTGGCCAGTTTTTTACCTAACTACAATACCTTTCTTGCCGAAGGCATGGCGATGGTGAAAAATGTGCTTGGAGTCTACTGATGGCTGAAGGCGACAGCAGTCAGGAAAAAACAGAAGAGGCCACACCCCGAAAACTCGAAAAGGCTCGGGAGGAGGGCCAGATTCCGCGTTCGCGGGATTTGACTACCAGCGCCATCTTACTTGCCGGTACCATCGGCCTCTATATTTTTGGTCAGTTTATCGCCACTCGGCTGGCCAATATTCTACGGTATAACTTTTCCTTTGAGCGTGAAGTCGTGTTCGATACTAATATGATGGTATTGCACCTGGCATCGTCATTTTACGATGGGCTAACGGCACTTGGACCGCTTTTTTTAATATTGTTGGTTGCTTCGATTGCCGGCCCTATTGCGCTTGGGGGGTGGCTTATGAGTGCCAAAGCGATGGCGCCCAAAATGAGTCGAATGAATCCCGCTGCTGGTCTGAAACGCATGTTTGGTTTTAAGGCTCTCGTGGAGCTTGGCAAGGCACTGGGCAAAGTCTTGGTGGTTCTGGTGTTGGCCATTGTGCTTTTAATGAGTTTACAGGATGAAATGCTGGCACTGGCTTCTCTCGATGTGCGAACGGGCATCGTAAGATCCTTGGAGATCAGTGCCTGGGCGGCAATCGCCCTGTCTGCTTCAACCTTGATTATCGCTGCCATCGATGTGCCTTTTCAAATATTTGAGCATGCCAAAAAACTGAAAATGTCGATGCAAGACATTAAAGATGAACACAAAGATACAGAGGGTAAACCCGAGGTTAAGGGTCGGATTCGCCAGTTGCAACGGGAGATGGCCACCAATCGTCAAATGGCGTCGGTACCTGAGGCCGACGTCGTGATCACTAACCCGACCCATTACGCGGTAGCATTGAAATACGATCCTGATTCGATGAATACACCCGTGCTGTTGGCCAAGGGCGGCGATCATATTGCGATGAAAATTCGCGAAATTGCCGAAGCACACGATGTAGAGATTATTGAATCTCCAATGTTGGCGCGCGCGATCTTCCACACAACAGAGGTGGACGATGAAATTCCGGGTGGACTTTATGTGGCGGTTGCACAGGTGTTGGCCTATGTCTTTCAGTTACGTAATTACCGCAAAGGGCAAGGGGAGCGCCCCGATCACCCAAGCAATGTCACCGTTCCCTACGACATGCGCTTTGACTAAACCTGGCAGGAAATGTAGATGACCTTTCGTTTTAACGTGCAAAATGCTTGGCCTAGAATGTTACTGTGGATGTTTGTACTTTGCCTTGCCTATTTGTGTTTGTGGCCGGTACCGGTTGAACCTCACTCTTGGTCGGCGCCCAGTGCTCCAGGTTATATCGGCGACTTTGAAACCAATGAGGCTTTGGGGGATTTGGAGTTGTTACCCTTGGGCGATAACCATGGGCCGGAGGCGGTGGCCATCAATGCTCGCGGCGATATTTACGTGGCAACCCACGAAGGCTGGATCATGCGGCGCAGCGACCAGAACCCAGAGTTTTCCGAATGGATTAATACCGAAGGGCGCCCATTGGGTATCGGTTTTGACCATGCAGGTAATTTATGGATAGCAGATGCTTTTCGAGGGTTATTACGGGCAACACCTGAGGGAGAGCTTCATGTTGTTAAAAGCTCTCATGACAATCGGCCTCTTTTATACGTTAATGATTTAGACATAGGCAATGATGGGATTGTTTATTTTACAGATTCATCAGACAAACATTCCGCCAAAGCCCAGCAGAGCACGTTAAAAGCCAGCTTACTGGATATTTTGGAACACGGTGGACGTGGTCGTTTGTTTGCTTACAACCCGCTAACACAGAGCAGTAAAGTATTAATGTTGGGTTTGAATTTTGCCAATGGTGTGGCGATTGACCCTAACAATCAATTTGTGCTGGTGAGTGAAACGGGAGCTTATCGAGTACATAAAGTCTGGTTGCAGGGCGACCGCAAGGGCGAACATGAGGTTTTGCTAGATAATTTACCAGGCTTTCCCGACAACCTGTCCAGGGGTAGGGAGGGGCGCTTTTGGGTGGGATTTACCTCACCTCGCAATACCTTGGTCGACAAATTATCGGCCAAACCTTTTTTACGTAAAGTGGTGCAGCGTTTGCCGGCCGCCATCAGGCCAAAAGCAGTATCATACGCTCACGTGTTAGCTTTTAACGCCAAAGGAAAGGTTTTGCAGAGTTTACAGGATCCCTCTGGGCGCTATCCCTTGAGTACCGGCGCGGCAGAAACGGCATCCCATTTGTACATCAGCAGCTTGGTGTCAAAGCAGCTGGGGCGTTTGGCAATGCCCGTGGATGAATAGTTTATTCAAGCAAGGGCTTTGTTGAGTTAGACTGTGGCCTCTACATTGATTGTTAGGGGTTCAAACACCGTCGTGAATAAAGTCATTACCCGGTTAAGTTTATGTCTAAGTTTGTTGGCGATAAGCAGTTGCGCCACTTATAGACCAAGCAATATGAATGACCTGTGCCATATCTTTCGAGGTGAAACGGACTGGTATGAAGCCGCGGTTGATGCCAACAAACGCTGGGGAACCCCTATTCAGGTGATGATGGCGATTCTCCATCAAGAGTCTCGTTTTGTTCACGATGCCCAACCCAAACGTAATTGGTTTCTCTTTATTCCCCTGCCTCGCCGCTCATCTGCCTACGGTTATGCCCAGGCTCAGAACCCTGCGTGGAGTGACTATAAAAAAAGTACAGGTCGTTATGGGGCTGACCGTGATGATTTTGAAGACGCCATCGATTTTGTCGGGTGGTATACCCACGGCACGCAAGCCCAGTTGAAGGTGTCGAAATGGGACACTTACAACCAGTATCTTGCTTATCATGAAGGCAGGGGCGGATTTAAGCGAAAAACCTACAAAAATAAAGCCTGGTTATTGCCGGTGGCGAGAAAAGTGGAAGGTCGCGCAGCTTCTTACGGGGCACAGCTAAGATCCTGTAAGAAGTCGCTGGATGATGCTATCGACGGTTGGTTCTTTTAATTTTTTACTCGGACTCGCAAGGTTCGACAATCAGTGACATACCTTCGGCGGATAAAACTCGCACTTTATCACCTGTGTTGAGGTGGGCGCTGCACTCAAAGGCCCAAAGGGTATCGCCCAGTTGCGCTTTTTGAATACGTGTTTGGGGGTCTTCGATAATCACGGCAATGCGCCCCGTCTGTTGGGCGCTGCGGTCATTGAGTTTTTGTTGTCCGTCTTGCGCCTGATTAAACGGCTTAAAAAATTTCCAATATAAAACTGTGAAAACGACGGCCAACATACCAAAAGCGGCGAATTGAACTTGCCAATCGAGGTCCCAGACAAACAGGGTTAAACCAACACTGGTTGCTGCCGCGGCCATACCCAGAAAGAAGCCTGAAGGTAAAAATAGTTCACATAACAGCAGAATACCCGCTGCGGTTAGCCATTGCCACGGGCCCATCGTTGTCAAAAAATCCAGCATAATCAGGCTCCGGTCGTATTTTTATTCGACTTCAATAGCTCACTAATTCCATCAATTGAGCCAATGACACTGGAGGCTTCCAGTGGAATCATAATGACTTTACTGTTATCGGCACTGGCCACTTGACCCAGCGCCTCAACATATTTTTGTGCGATAAAATAATTGATTGCCTGTGAGTTGCCTTTTTCGATCGCTTGGCTGACCATGATCGTTGCCTTGGCTTCCGCCTGGGCCGCTCGCTCCCTGGCTTCGGCTTCAAGAAACGCGGCTTCTCGTTCACCTTCGGCGTTTAATACCAGGGCTTTCTTTTCACCTTCAGCGACTGTGATTGCCGCTTGTCGTTCTCCTTCCGCCTTCAGAACCAATGCACGTTTGTCACGCTCTGCCTTCATCTGATTGGCCATCGAATCAACCAGGTCCCTGGGTGGCGTAATATCTTTGATTTCAATACGGGTAACTTTGATTCCCCAGGGGTTGGTGGCCTCGTCGACTTTCTTTAGAAGGGAGGTATTAATCTGATCCCGGTTGGACAACATGGCGTCCAACTCCATCGAACCTAAGACCGCACGAATATTAGTCATCACCAAATTTTGCATCGCACGATCCAGATCGTTGACTTCATAGGAGGCTTTAATGGAGTCGAGCACCTGGTAAAAACACACCGCGTCGGTAGTAACCATGGCGTTGTCGGCACTGATAACTTCCTGTGGAAGCACATCAAGCACTTGCTCCATGACTATTTGCTGACGACCAATTCTGTCAACAAAGGGAATAATGAGGTGAAGTCCGGGGTGCAATAGTTTGGTGTATTTGCCAAACCGTTCAACGGTCCATTCATGCCCCTGTGGAACACTCTTAACGCCCATTAAAATGACGGAAATAGAAAGAATCAGAAAAACAATAACCGTAAAATCAACTCCAAACATGATAATTCCCTGTAGTGTTAGGTGTAGGTGATAACAGGGAGAGTGGCAGATATAGCCGGGTGGATCAAGGAATCAGCGGGAATTCGCAGTTAGGGGCACGGGTCAAAGAGGGGAGTGTCATACACTCCCCCTTCAATCTAAGTTCTCAATGAGATGTTTGTGTTTAGATCTATGCTTCGTAAATGGCGTAAAACTTCTGGGTCTCTCCCACACTTTCCCAAGTGCCTTCAAAACCGGCGGGAATCACAAAGGCTTCGTTGGCCTCAATTGTTTCACTGTGGCCCTCGCTGTCAGTTACGATTGCCCGGCCTTTCACCAAGTAACAAAATTCATCTTCCGTGTAACTAACATTCCACTTGCCACTATCGGAGGACCAAATACCGCAAAAGAAATTCTCGTTGCTATTGGTGAATTGGTTGGCGGTAATTTGCATAGGCGTGCCGCTGATCAGCTTATCTGCTGAAACGGGACCGGTCTCTGGGTCATCAACTGCGGTCAGGATTCGTTTTAGTTTTGTCATGGGCACCTCCAGGTACAGCTTTATCCCGGGAAACCGTTGTTTCGGGATCAAAAGTAGAATAATGATTCGGCTTATTGTCCGTGTCTTCACGCGTCGCTGTCAAGTTTTTTGTTTTGGCTATTGTCAGGGAGGGCTGAGCTTCCTAACATGCGTATACGATATTAAGTCAATAGTGTTCCGATCTTATGCTTACACAAATTAAACGGCGTGAAGCCGATTTGAACAACGCAGCTTTTGGCAGTCAGATGCCGGTTTTGTTGCAACGCATCTATAGTGCACGCGGCCTGAATCAGGAAAGCCAGACGCGCCAGGCCTTAAGTGACCTTCTGCCACCCGGACAACTAAAAGGGCTTAAGCAGGCGACGGACCTTTTGGTAACGGCGCTGCAGCAGCAACAGAAGGTCCTGATAGTGGGGGATTTTGATGCGGACGGTGCAACCAGTTGTGCGGTTGCGCTGCTGGCGCTGCGTGCAATGGGCTTGCACTCAGTTGACTTCCTGGTGCCGAACCGCTTCGACTACGGCTACGGTCTGAGTCCGGAGATTGTGAAGGTTGCTGCGGTACAGCGACCTCACCTTATCATTACCGTCGACAATGGCATCTCGAGTATCGAAGGTGTCGCCGCGGCTCGTGCTCTTGGCATAGATGTTTTGGTGACAGACCACCACTTGCCGGGCCGTGAGCTGCCAGACGCCAATGCGATTGTTAATCCGAACCAGGAGGGGTGTGATTTCCCGAGTAAAAATCTTGCCGGCGTGGGTGTCATTTTTTATGTCATGAGTGCTTTGCGCGCTCGTCTTCGGGACATTGCGTGGTTTGATAAGCAAGGTTTGAAGGAGCCAAATCTGGCGAATTATCTCGACCTTGTGGCTCTGGGGACTGTGGCGGATGTTGTGCCTCTAGATCACAACAACCGGATTCTAGTCCGGCAGGGCCTGCAGCGTATCCGGGCTGGCCGCGCCCGGCCTGGTCTATTGGCATTGCTAGAACTGGGAGGGCGGCAAAGGGAGCGTATCGTTGCCTCCGATTTGGGATTTGCGGTGGGGCCAAGATTAAACGCCGCCGGCCGTCTCGACGACATGTCCCTCGGTATCCAGTGTTTGATGTGCGACGCAGAGGAGCTCGCCCGAGAGATGGCGCTGGAGCTGGATGATTTCAATCGAGACCGAAAGGCGATTGAAAGCAGTATGCAGGAGGAGGCGCTTGCATCGCTGGGCAAGGTGCAGGCGGGCCAGGATGGCGAGGAATTGCCCTGGGGTATGTGTCTATATGATCCCGCGTGGCATCAAGGCGTGATCGGTATTTTAGCCTCCCGGATAAAAGACCGCTATCACAGGCCGGTGATTGCCTTTGCGGACGCCGGTGACAGTGAAATCAAAGGTTCTGCTCGCTCCATCAAAGGTTTGCACATCCGCGATGCCCTGGACGCAGTAGCCTCCTCTAACCCAGGTTTGTTAAGTAAATTTGGCGGGCATGCCATGGCCGCGGGCATGAGTCTGGACAAGGCAAAATTTGAAGACTTTAAGACAGCCTTCGACGCAGAGGTGAGACGGCAGCTACACAGTGACGATTTGCAAGCCTGTATCTTGTCTGACGGTGATTTGAGTGAGGCAGACATGAACCTGCCCATGGCCCACGAGTTGCGTGAAGCCGGCCCCTGGGGGCAGCACTTTCCCGAACCGGTTTTTGATGGTGAATTCTATCTGATGCAGCAGCGGATTGTTGGCGCAAAACATTTAAAAATGGTGGTATCGCCCGACGCAAAAGGTGAACGACTCATCGATGCGATTGCGTTTAATGTGGATTTGGCACTCTGGCCTAACCAAGATACGGGCAGAGTGAAATTAGCCTATCGTTTGGATGTCAACGAATTCAGGGGCCGTCAGACCTTGCAGTTCATGGTGGAGTATCTGGAGGCCGTGTAAAAAACGGCCTCCGGTGGGTTTTGACTCGATCAAACGTTTTTTTATAGTGGTCTTAAGGGGCTAACAAGGGGGTTAAGTGGGGCAGTACATTGTTCAGTAGTTGTGGCTGAGCTTCTGCCCGAGGGTGAATGCCGTCGGCTTGCATCCACTCTGTTCTCAGTGCCACCTTGTCTAAAAAGAATGGAACCAGGGGCAGGGATTCCGCCTCCGCCAAGTCACTGTATACCTGGGTGAATTGTTTGGTATAACGCTGGCCATAGTTGGGGGGAATCTGCATGCCAAGTAACAGGGGTTTGGCACCGGCTTCGCGGCTAAGATGGACAATTTGGCTAAGGTTTTGCCGCAAAATTTTGATTGCATGACCCCGCAGGCCGTCGTTGCCGCCAAGCTCTACGATCACGATATCGGGCGAATGGGCGCTGAGTAATGCCGGCAGTCGTGCCAGGGCGCCGCCGCTGGTTTCGCCGCTCACACTGGCATTGACAATTTTGTGGGGCGCGTCTTTCCGGGCGCTATCGGAAAACGACTGCTGCAGTAGGCTGACCCAGCCTTCCGTGGGGCCAATTCCGTAGCCCGCGCTCAAGCTGTCACCCAGAACCAGTAGTGTTTTGGCGCTGCTGGCAGCGGATAAGCTCAGTAGTAAAACGAGAGAAAAAAGTAGCTTTGGCACGGCGTCCTCGTGAATGATGGATGAACAGTTTCGGCCCTATTAAACCAAGATCTGGCCACCGGGGTAAACGTTTTTATCTGTCGTGACTGGGTAAAGAATTGTGAACCGTTTTGACATGTGCTCGAGCAGCATAAACAATCCCCTTAATACTCGTAAAAGGCACCCTATTACCATGATCAACGCACATCAAATTGGCAAACACGTAAGTACCACCGAGGGAGAGCTGGTCATTCTCGACGATGTCTCTCTATCGCTGGGCAAGGGTGAAAGTTTAGCGATTACGGGGGCTTCAGGATCGGGGAAGTCCACGTTGCTGGGTATTCTTGCCGGCCTGGACCTGCCTTCGTCGGGCAGCGTGTCTCTGGAAGGAGAGGAGATAACCGCAATGGATGAGGAAGGCCGGGCACGGGTGCGAGCGCAAAGTGTCGGCTTTGTCTTTCAGTCGTTTCAATTGCTGCCGGGCCTGAGTGCACTGGAGAATGTCATGATGCCGCTGGAATTACATGGTGTTTCAGGGGCTAGGGAAAAGGCCAAGGGGTTTTTAACCCGTGTGGGCCTGCTGGAGCGCCTGCATCATTACCCCAAGCAGCTTTCGGGTGGAGAGCAGCAAAGGGTGGCAATTGCACGCGCATTTGCCAGTGAGCCGGCCATTTTGTTTGCGGATGAGCCCACCGGCAATCTCGATACGGTGACCGGCGCCAAAGTCATAGAGTTATTATTCGAACTGAATCGAGAGCAGGGCACAACGCTGGTTCTGGTGACTCATGAGGAGCGACTGGCCCGCTTGTGCCAACATCGTTTGCAATTAGAAGCGGGCAAAGTAGTGCCACTTGAGGCCGCAGCTTCCGTGGAGCTTGCCTGATGTTGCCTCTACGCCTGTTATGGCGTAACTGGCGTAGTGGAGAGGTCAGAATATTAGGTTTCTCCCTGATGATGGCCGTGGCGGTTGTCTGCGCAATCAGCGTGTTTACAGACCGCTTGGAATCGGCCCTGATCAAAGAGTCCAACAGCTTCCTGGGCGCCGATAACATTGTTCGCAGTAGCAATGGTTTTGATCCCCAGTGGACTGTTGCAGCCGACAAAGCCGGGGTTGCCCATGCGGAGGTAACCGTATTTTCTTCTATGGTGTTTGCGGGCGATGACATGCACCTGGCGTCGGTGAAGGCCGTATCTCCAGGTTATCCGCTTGCCGGTAAGTTGGTGATAAGTCAGGTACCGTTTTCTTCAAATCCCGCGGAACACGCTGTCGCCACTGACATTCCCCCCGCGGGCGAGGCCTGGGTAGATTCTCGCTTATTACCCCTGCTGAATGTGGAGGTGGGGGATGAGGTATTTGTCGGTGAAAAAGCACTGACATTGACCCAAGTGGTGGTCAGTGAGCCGGACCGCGGTGACGGATTTTCACTCTTTGGCGCACGGCTCATGATGAACGCCGCGGACTTGCCCGCAACCGAAGTCATTCAACCGGGGAGTCGGGCCACTTATAATCTATTGCTTGCCGCGCCGGAATCGGTTTTAAAGCCCTTTATGGAAGCGCTGAAACCTCTGCTTACAGAGCATCAACGGGTTGTCGATTTGGAGTCCGCCCAGCGGGGTCTGGCTCGCACACTGGATCGGGGGCAACGTTTTTTAATGTTGGCTGGCGTGATTGGTGTATTGCTGGCGGGTGTTGCTATCGCCATCTCCTCTCAACGATTTGCCGCGCGGCATGTCGATCAGGTGGCGCTGTTGAAAAGCTTGGGCGCTGGCGCCTGGCGCATTCGCAGGCTCTATGTGATTCAGCTGTTATTATTGGGTCTGCTGGCATCGGTGTTTGGTTTGGCATTAGGTGAATTGCTGCAGCGGGGTGCCGGGTACTTTGTCTTGCAATACTTTGATGTTGAGCTGGCCTCGGGAGGTGTCACCGCTTATGTCATGGGAGCTTTAACGGGCTTGGTGTGTGTATTGTTTTTTGCCATGCCGCCGCTTTGGCATTTGCCCTTAGTGCCACCCATCAAAATTTTGCGTCGAGATCTAGAGGTCAATCCTCTGCGCAGGGGCCTGCAGGGGCTTTTAGGCGTCGCCGCCGTTCTCACCCTGATCTATCTCTACAGTGGTGATCTGCGGCTCACGGGTAGTGTGAGTGCAGGTTTCGGGGTGATTGCAGGCCTGGCGCTACTCGGTGCAACAGTTTTGTTAAAGCTCGGTCGGAAGCTGGCCGCTAAGAAAGGCCATATTTGGCGTCTGGCACTTGCGAGCCTGGACCGAAGACGCGGTCACAGTCTGGTTCAAATTTTGGTTTTTTCAACGGCATTTATGTTGCTGCTGAGTTTGACAACCGTGCGAACCAACTTAATTGACGAATGGCGATTTCAATTGGCGGATGATGCGCCCAACCATTTTTTGGTGAACATTGCGCCCTGGCAAGTTGAGCCATTGGAGAAAATGGTGAGTGCAGAAGGGCTCACGACCAGCGGTTTGTATCCGATGGTTCGAGGCCGGATCTTGCAAATTAATGAAGATAAGGCGGAGGATCAGGATAGCAAAAAACACGAAGCGTGGAATCGTGAGCTGAACCTGAGCTGGTCAGAGAATTTGCCTGAAGACAATAAATTGGTAGAAGGTGTTTGGTGGGATCAGTGGAAAGCTGACAACAAAGATACGCTGGGAGTCTCGGTCGAAAGAGAGCTGGCGGAAAATTTGGGTTTGTCGTTGGGTGACACCGTCGTCTTTTCCATGGGTGGTCTGGAGCTAAAGGCTAAAGTAGCCAGCTACCGTGATCTCAATTGGGATGCGATGCGCCCCAACTTTTATTTCCTGTTCTCGCCGGGAGCACTGGATGCCTATTCTCCCATGTTTCTGACCAGCCTATTTATTCCCGCTGACCAGAAGCTTTTGATCAATGATATTTTGCGTGCCTATCCAACGATAGTGGTTATCGAAATGGACAAGGTCATCGCCCAGATTCGAACGATCGTTGAGCGAGTGAGTGCAGGGGTAGAGGGTGTTCTTTGGATGGTATTGGCCAGTGGTTTGCTCGTTTTATTTGCCGCAGTGAACGCCAGCATGGATAGCCGCATGCAGGAGGCAGGTTTGTTGCGGGCGCTCGGCAGCCGGCGCAAACTGATATTGGGAACAGTGGCTGTTGAGTTTGGCGTTCTGGGGCTTTTTGCGGGTATTCTCGCCGTGATTGGCGCAGAGATTCTGCTCTATGGCTTACAAAGTTTTGTCTTCGAAATTCCCTTCAGGGTGCACTATGAGCTCTGGTTGGTGGGACCTTTGGTTGGCGCTTTGTTGGTCGGGGCGCTAGGTGTCTACAGTTGTCGGCAGGTGGTGACGGTTGCGCCGGGTGTGGTGTTGCGAGAAATTGCTTAAGCTGTCTTGATGGGGGCAGGCCCACAAAATTGCGGGTGGTCAGGCAGGTGCCGCCACCCTCGATGTATCAGGATTTCTTTAAATAACAGCTCAGCAGTACAATTTTGACGCCGTTGACACGGCCTTCAATATGCTCCGGGTTGTTCGTGAGCGAGATGTTTCGAACGGCGGTGCCTCGTTTTGCGGTGAATCCAGCGCCTTTAACATTCAAGTCTTTGATCACGGTGACATTGTCGCCGGCAAAAAGCTGGGCTCCGTTGCTGTCAAGGGTGGGTTCCCGATCATCCACTTCATCAGAACTGAGGGCTTCTGCCCAGGTTCTAACATCCTCTTCCAAATAGAGCATGTCCAGTTGCTCTTGTGCCCAGCTTTCGCCGATATTTACCAATGCTGTCAATTGTCTCCACGCCATCACATGGACTGCGGGCACCTGGCTCCACATGCTGTCATTCAGGCAGCGCCAGTGGTTGCTGTCCATGGTTTCTGGCGCGTTAATCTGGCCGAGGCAGGTTTCACATAACATCACACTTTGATCGACGGAACCATCGGAGGGTTTGACTTCAAAGGTGGAG
Organism: uncultured Cellvibrionales bacterium; assembly: GCA_913020395.1. GTDB lineage: Bacteria > Pseudomonadota > Gammaproteobacteria > Pseudomonadales > Cellvibrionaceae > CAJWCA01. The sequence goes on from CAJWCA010000082.1 coordinate 13,811, forward strand.
AGCGGACTTTGCGCACCGCACAGTTCGCATTTACCATCGCAGCGCTGTTGCAGGGCTTGTTCTGTAGACATGGGGTAATTCCTGTGGAGTAGGCTTGGCAAAAAAGGGGGCCATTTTGCCTGTAAAATCGGCAAATGTCAGCGCAAATAAATATTGAGTCAGGTTTCCCTAGGAGGGCTCCGGGTTCAGCGGCTCTATGTCTTCGTCTTTGTCGATTTGCTCTTTTAGCCAGGACTGAAATATTTTGATCTTTGGCTGGTCCCGGCGCTCTTTGCGATAGGCAAGATACCAGTTGTCGGGGTGAGATAAGCGCTTGTTAAAGGGCTCAACCAGATGTCCTTCACGCAGTTCTTTTTCCACATAGGGTGTGATGCCCAGAGCAATACCCACGCCGGCAAGTGCACTGGAGATGGCATGATCGTAGCTGTCGAAACGAAGCCCCTCATCGGTATTGACCTGCTCGGCATTGTTGGATTTTAACCAGTAATACCAATCCTGTTCCGAGGGGTAGACCTGCAACAAGGTGTGTTTAGACAGTGACGCAGCGTCTTCTTCAATATTGTGTAAATCCCTATAACCGGGGCTACAGACTGGGAATATTCTAGAGTTAAAGAGCAATTCATAGTGAATGTCGTTTCGGGTGTTGGACCCAATCATGACACTCACGTCCACATCGTCATGATTGAAATCGACATCATACTGGGAGGTATTGAGACGAACCTGAATCTCTGGGTATTGCTTTTGAAAATCTGCCAGCCGGGGAATCAACCAGCGTACGGCGAAGGTGGAATACAGATGGACAGTAATAACAGTAGCGGACTGAGGTTTCAGAATCAGCTCAGTCCCTTCGGCCATCCGGTCAAACGCATCCCGAAGCACAGGATAGTAAAAGCGGCCCAATTTGGTCAGGTCGACGGAGCGAGCCTTGCGCATAAATAGCTCAATATTCAGGTGGTCTTCCAGCAGCTTTACCTGATGGGAGATGGCAGAGTGCGAGACACTGAGCTCTTCGGCTGCAAGCCTGAAACTGCAGTGTCGGGCGGCGGCTTCGAAAGCCCGCAGGGCATTGAGTGGAGGTAGTTTACGTTTCACAATTTGACCCTAATTAAATGAAGCAAATGAAATCTGTCATCATTAAGCTAATGATTGAGAAATTCTAATGCATTTCAATGTGGATTCAGTTTCTCAGGGTCTATTATCAAGTGTCAAGACTAATTTTACTTAAAACGAGCTTGAATTTATCTCACTCTCCAGTAAGGCGCCGGAGGGGCCTGCGTGCAGGCCTGATGACAAGGTCTTCGAGCGGTTTCAGGCCGGTACAGGGCTGGCGTAGTGACTGCTGTGCTCTGGAAACTTTCCGTTAATTTCAATGCTGTCTCTGGCCCAAGCACAGGCTTCCAGACGATTTCTGAACCCGTGTTTTTTAAACATATTATAAAGGTGGCTTTTTACTGTGTGCTCACTGAGGCCTAAGTCCGT
>CAJWCA010000083.1 GCA_913020395.1 uncultured Cellvibrionales bacterium
TTGTAGGCACAATACCGGTGACCGTGCTGCCTGACGGCTCCCGTATGAGCCCCGCGCCGGAATATTCTGGCACAACAGCCTCCATCAAGTTAAACATACATTCGTACAGCGCGGTGTCGATCACCTGACCGCAACCGCTTCGCTCTCGCTCGAACAAGGACAGTGCAATACCCAGCGCCGTATGTATCCCGGCAATGGTATCGCCGATGCTCAGATTGGGCCGAACAGGGGCCTCACCCGGGTGACCATTGAGGTAACGAAAACCACTAATACCTTCACACACAGAGGCAAAACCAGGTTTATGGGAATAGGGACCGTCCTGACCAAAACCTGAGATTCTTGCGTAGACTAAACCCGGATTCGAATCCCGAAAAGACTCCGGTCCGAGCCCCCACTTTTCCATCACACCCGGACGAAAGTTCTCAATCACTACGTCCGCTTTACCGATTAGCTGCTCGGCAATTTCTCTGCCGCGTTCCGTTTTTAAATCAAGAGTCACAGACTTTTTGTTTCTGCCCAATGAATGCCACCATAGAGAGGTACCATCCTGCACTTCGCGCCACCCCCTGATCGGGTCGCCGCGCCCGGGCGGTTCGATCTTGATCACCTCGGCGCCAAAATAGCCCAGCATCGCGCCGGTGAAGGGGCCGGCTAACAACTGCCCCAGCTCAATAACCCGAATGCCGTCGAGTGGCCTGGCGGTGGAAGGAGTGGATTCACTCATAGATAGTTCCTATCTCTTTGAAGCGGCCACAAGAGCCGGTGAGAAACGTGAGGATGTGTCGCTAGCTTTTTACGTCGAGTATCAACTTGCCAATGTGCTGACTAGACTCCATCATCCCGTGTGCACGGGCCGCCTCGGCAAGAGGAAAGGTCGCATGAATTTGAGGGCTGATTTTCCCCTGCTCCAACAGTGGCCACACCCGGGCCAACAGACTGCTGGCGATCGAGGCCTTGGCAGCGGGCGATTGAGGCCGCAGTGTTGATCCCGTTAAGGTTAAGCGTTTCAACATAACGGGCAATAAGTTGAGTTCGACCTGGCTGCCCTGAAGAAAGGCAATATTGACGATGCGGCCATCAACAGCGGCCAGATCAATATTCTTAGCAACGTAGCCGGCGCCTACCATGTCCAGGATAACGTCCATCCCCCCCTGTTGAGTGAGGGCCATAAATTCTGGAACAAAATCTGGGGTATTACGATAATTGATCGCCTTAACCGCTCCCAGTTTTTCACACGCCCTGCACTTCTGATCTGTCCCTGCCGTTGTAAAAACCTTGGCGCCAAATGCACTGGCCAACTGAATAGCCGTTGTGCCAATACCGCTGCTGCCGCCATGGACCAAAAAGTTTTCACCCGCCTGCAGACCTGCGCGATCAAACACATTTGACCAGACAGTGAAAAACGTTTCAGGAAGAGCGGCCGCCTGCTGAAAAGAAAAACCTGGGGGAACCGGCAAAACCTGATCCGCCGGCACACTGACATATTCCGCATAAGCACCGCCGTTACACAGTGCGCAGACTCTATCGCCCACCTGCCACTGGCTAACACCCTCTCCCAGCTCAACAACGGTACCCGCTGCTTCTAAACCGAGAATAGGTGATGCACCGGGAGGTGCGGGATAAAACCCCATCCGCTGAACCACATCGGGGCGGTTAACACCCGCTGCATGCACCTCAATCAACACTTCACCTGCAGCGGGTGTCGGTTTATCAACTTCCCCCAGTAACAAATTTTCAGCGGGGCCGTATTCACTAATATCGATAAACTTCATGTTTGCTCCTCGCCCAGTGCCAAGGCCCGCTGAAACGCCTCAAGTTCTTCTGTTTGTAATGATACAAATTTCAAGAAGTGCTTTTCTTCCAGTAACTTGCATTGGTGACAGGCCCGGGTCCAGCGGCTCAGTTTCATCCACTCTTTTTTACGTGGCCAGTGATTGCGAAGCGCGAAAAATGTGCCATCAACAATGATACCCTTGCGGGCAAGGTCATCATAATTCAGAGTCAGCGGTCGCGAGACGACCGTCAGTTCTGTGCTGCAATTACAGCAAACAACTTTTCTACGCCTAAAACGCCACAAAAACACCAGAATAAGGCCACAGGAAAATAAACCGACTGACAAAAGGAAATACCAATTTTGAAAACCCTGTGAGACTTGTACCAACAGCAGCAGGTTGGCAAAAAATACCAAGAGCGTTAAGGCCAGCATAATTGTGCTCGCTTTTTTGGCTTCAAGGAATTTCAAGCGATTATAGGAATCGAACCGGCGGTCCTTTTGGCTCACAGTATCAAGGGGCAAGGCGTTCGATACTCCAACTTAAGTCATCATTGCGGTCATATACAAAGCGGTCGTGAAGACGGTTGGCGCCTCCTTGCCAGAACTCTATCTGCCGCGGCTCCACTCGAAAACCACCCCAGAAATCGGGAAGAGGAATGTCGCCCTCAGAAAACTTCTGTTTTACAGCATTAAATTGCTGCATCAGTAATTGTCGCGATGAAACCGGGCGACTCTGGGCTGATGCCCATGCGGCCAACTGGCTTTCTTTTGGTCGTGACAAAAAATATTTTAGCGAATCAGCGGTGGAAACCCGGTGTACAAGCCCTTGAATTTTCACCTGACGCTCCAGCGCATGCCAGGGAAAATGCAAACTAATCTGTGGGTTGCGAGCGAGCTCTTGCGCTTTGCGGCTCTCGAGGTTGGTATAAAAAACAAACCCCCTTTCATCTACATGTTTCAACAAGACAATTCGCTGAGAGGGCGCCCCCTCTGGCGAGACCGTGGCCACTGTCATTGCCGTGGGGTCATTCAGGCCGGAATCAATCGCCTGCTGCAACCAAAGGTTAAATTGCGTCACAGGGTCTGCAGCCAATTCCTCTCGGCTGAGGCCTCCCTGCACATAGTCCCGCCTGATCTCATTAATATCCATTTAGTATTCCACAACCCTAAGAAGCGTTAAGCGTGTAAAGGTGTTCATTGTACCCCCAACGGCATTTTTTAGTAGCCCGGCGGATCAATTATGGCCGATCGTTTGGATAGTTCGAATTAACAGCACACGCCAAGATCAAGGCCTGTACCAAGGCAAGCTTTCTTCTATATGTGCCAACTCTCCACAGCCTTCAGCATTATAGCCCGCCAAAGCATTCACTGCCTCTGCGTAAGCTGAGCTGCGCAACAGCGCTATGAAACGTTCGCAAGCAGTGGTCGCTAGAGTTTTCTGGTGGCAAACCATCAAATAACTCTCCCGGGCCAGCGGCACAAACTCAAGACCAAATTGCACCGCCGAATGTTCAACGCCAAAACCTACATCAGCCGCCCCGCTCGCCACATAAGCCGCTACCGCAGAGTGGGTAAACTCTTCGTTCTCATACCCTTCAATATCTCGTCCACTCAATCCCTGTTTTCTCAGCAATTCATCAAATAAGGCTCTCGTGCCGGTGCCGGTCTGGCGATTGATAAACCGCAGGCGGGCACGTGCCACGTCATGCAGCCCTTCAAGGTCTTCTCTATGTTCGGCCCTTAAAATCAAACCCTGTTGGCGACCGATAAACTGAATGAGTTTGTAAGCTCGTGGTTTCAGGAGCCTTGAGTATTGCTCAATCAAGTCTTCACTCATGTCACTTTGAGGCACATGGAAACCCGCGACATCACAGCTGCCCCGAGCCAGTGCTGCCAGTGCCGCCTCACCACTGCAATACTGCAGGTCCAGCTGAAAGTTTTCGGCGAAGTCTGGCAATAGCGCCACCGCGTAGCCATGGGCGGCATGCAGGCGCAACTTTGGCCGCGCATCTGAGAGTGCATCCTGAATGGCCAGATTGAGTTCAGATACCAGGCCCTCCAATTGCGGCTCAAACCGGGCATTAACACGCTGGCGTGCCCATAACAGCTTCTGGCCCAGCTCTGTCAGTTCCGCCCCCCTGCCCTTTTCCAGTTTGACCAGTGGAACACCAAAAAACGCCGACCATTTATTCAACAGGTTCCAGGCGTGCCGATAAGAAATCCCCGCCAGTTTTGCCGCCGCTGTTAGTTTTCGTTCACCGTGCACTCCACTCAACAGGGCAAACAATTGTGGATCCAGAGTTTGGCCGTTTTCATCAACAAACTGCCAACTGGGTTTAATGTGTATTTTTCGTGTCTGGGGCATGTAAATGTGTCTGTAATAGAAGATTTAAATATGCACAAAATATCATATTTAATTCACTAAACACCAGTGATAACGTAGCGCGATATAACGCTTCACCTGCCTTAGCAAGATATGAACAAAAGTGCCTATTAAGCTCTTTTTATATACCTGAGACAGCCAGTGAGCCCCAAACCATTCACTAAAATGGCCAGATATCCCATGAGCGACCTGATACCCACAGTACAAGATTCCGACCAACCCCAGCGTCGACACCCGGGCAAAGGTCGTCGAAAAGGCAGGGTTAACAACCGGGGCCGACAAGTATCTCCACAAGCCCAGACAGAGATTCAGGCACTGCTGGGTGATCGGTCTCGTCAGCGGGACCTGTTAATTGAACATCTACACTTGATTCAGGACTATTATGGTCACATAAGCGCCCAACATCTTGCCGCGCTGGCCGAAGAAATGAAAATTTCCCAGGCAGAAGCCTATGAGGTTGCCACCTTCTACGCGCATTTTGACATTATCAAGGAGGGCGAGCCCACTCCGGCCCCTTTAACGGTGCGAGTCTGTGAAAGCCTGAGCTGCCAGTTGAAAGGGGCTGAGCAGGTACACGACGCATTGCTCGCCGGCTGCGATGCCAGCGAAGTCCGTGTACTAAAGGCACCTTGCATGGGGCGTTGTGAATCTGCGCCGATCGTAGAGGTTGGCCACAATCATGTGCCAAATGCCACAGCGGAACAGGTGCTCAAACTCATTGATGACAATGACATTCACCCCGTTAAGGTCAACAGCATTTCTCTGGATACCTATCGCGCATCCGGGGGCTACGAAATTTTAGAAAAATGTCAGGATAATCGATTAAGTTATGAAGAGATCAGCGGCGTTTTAAACGACTCGGGCCTGCGGGGTTTGGGTGGCGCAGGTTTTCCAACCGCCACCAAGTGGAAGTTCGTTAAACAAGCACAGGGCCCTCGATTGATGGCCGTGAACGGTGATGAAGGCGAGCCCGGCACGTTTAAAGACCGACACTATCTTGAACAGGACCCCCACCGGTTTTTAGAAGGCATGTTGATCAGTGCCTGGGCGGTAGAGGCCGATGAAGTTTATATTTATCTACGCGATGAATACCCCCACATCCGCGCACTGCTGCTGCAGGAAATTGACGCCATCGAAAAGGCAGGGCTGGTAGCCACCGGGAAAATTCATTTGCGCAGAGGCGCCGGCGCTTACATCTGTGGCGAAGAGTCAGCCATGATTGAGTCCCTCGAAGGCAAGCGAGGATACCCCCGACAGCGTCCGCCTTACGTGGCCCAGGTGGGTTTGTTTAATCGGCCGACACTAGTTAATAACGTTGAAACGCTGTTTTGGTTGCGGGATATTCTGGAAAAAGGCGCAGATTGGTTTTCGAGTCAGGGGCGCAATGGCCGGCAGGGCTTGAGGAGTTTTTCCGTCTCGGGCCGTGTCGCCAAACCGGGTGTGCACCTGGCGCCCGCCGGTATTACCCTCGAAGAACTCGTTGAAGAATATTGTGGCGGCATGGCAGAGGGGCACCAGTTAAAAGCCTATTTGCCCGGTGGGGCCTCGGGCGGCATTTTACCCGCCAGCCTCGGCAATATTCCACTTGATTTTGGCACGCTCGAAGATCAGGGCTGCTTCATAGGGTCTGCTGCCGTTGTGGTGCTGTCCGATCAGGATGACATGAGAGAAGTTGCTCTCAATTTAATGCGCTTTTTTGCCGATGAGTCCTGTGGTCAATGTACACCCTGTCGCAACGGTACTGAAAAAGCCGTGCAGATTATGGAAGCCAAAGACTGGAACTTGCCTCTGCTCGATGATCTTGGCCAGGTGATGCGCGACGCATCCATTTGTGGCTTGGGTCAAGCGGCCTCCAACCCGGTTCAATCTGTAGTCAAACATTTTTCGGCAGACATTCTTGCCAGTGACGGAGGCCAGCACTAATGGAACAGTCAAGCGATACAATTGCCTTCTACCTCGACGGCAGGGAAGTCGAAGCCCTACCCGGTGAATCTATTTGGGAGGCGGCAAAACGCCACCAGGAAAATATTCCCCACCTGTGTTATTCCGAGGAACAAGACTACGAAGCATCCGGAAACTGCCGCGCCTGCATGGTAGAGATTGAAGGCGAACGCACCTTGGCGGCCAGTTGCGTTCGCACACCAAGCCCCGGCATGAAAGTGAACAGCGCCTCCTCCGAACGCGCCCAACGCGCTCGCAAGGGCGTGCTGGAATTATTACTGGCCGATCAACCCGAACGCGAGCTGAGCCACGACAAGAACAGCCAGCTTTGGCACTGGGCTGACACATTGGAAATCAGTGACAGCCGCTACCCTGAAAAAGCGTCCTGCTCCGCAGATAATAGCCACACGGCCATCGCCGTGAATATGGATGCCTGCATTTCCTGTCAGCTGTGTATGCAGGGCTGCCGCGATGTACAAGTGAATGACGTGATCGGTCTCGCAGGACGAGGGGCAGACACCAAAATTGTCTTCGACTTTGACGATGCCATGGGCGAATCCACCTGCGTATCCTGCGGTGAATGTGTACAAGCTTGCCCGACGGGTGCATTGATGCCAAAAACATCGGTTAACGAGGCGGGAGTGGGTATTTTCGAACCCGGTGAAAAACCCGATCGAAAAGTTGACAGTATTTGCCCCTACTGCGGCGTTGGCTGCCAGATAAGCTACAACATTAAAGACGATAAAATTCTGTTTGTGGAAGGCAGAGGCGGCCCGTCAAACAAAAACCGTCTGTGTGTAAAAGGGCGTTTTGGTTTTGATTATGTACAGCACCCTGACCGTCTGTTGAAACCCCTTATTCGCAAAGAGGGTGTGCCTAAGGTCGCCAGTGAAGCGTTTGATCCGGCCACGCCTTTGACACATTTCCGAGAAGCCAGCTGGGAGGAGGCATTGGCACTTGCCACTCAGGGTTTCAAAGATATTCGCGACGGCGAAGGCAAGGGTCGAGGCAAAAAAGCCCTGGCGGGTTTTGGGTCTGCCAAGTGTTCAAATGAAGAAGCCTACCTCTTTCAAAAACTTATTCGAACCGGTTTTGGTTCTAACAACGTTGATCACTGCACCCGACTCTGTCACGCATCGAGTGTTGCGGCACTTTTGGAAGGTGTTGGCAGTGGCGCAGTCTCCGCGTCTTTCATGGAAGTTGAAAACGCAGACGTTGCCATTATGATCGGCTGCAACCCCGAGTCTAACCACCCGGTTGCCGGCACCTTCTTCAAAAGGGCAGCCAAGAATGGCACGCAACTGGTGATCATGGACCCTAGAGGTCACAGCCTTAAGAAACACGCCAGCCACCTGCTGCAATTCAAACCCGGCAGCGATGTAGCGCTTCTCAACGCCATGCTCAATGTGATTGTCACCGAAAAACTTTACAAAGAAGATTTCATTAAAGAACGCAGTCTGGGATTCGAACAACTACAGAAACACTTAGTAGACTATAGCCCCGAGGCGATGTCTCCCTTGTGTGGCATTGCCCCCGAAAAAATTCGAGAAGTTGCGCGCCTCTACGCCAACGCCAAGTCTGCAATTATTTTTTGGGGAATGGGAATCTCTCAGCATACCCACGGCACGGACAACTGCCGCTGCCTGATTTCTCTCGCGATGTTAACCGGTCAAATTGGACGCCCAGGAACGGGACTGCACCCACTGCGTGGGCAAAACAACGTTCAAGGTGCCTCAGACGCGGGCCTGATCCCGATGATGTATCCCGATTATCAAAAAGTGGCCAATAGCGATGCCATGGCCGCGTTTGAAAAACTCTGGGACGTTGAACTCGATCCTGAGCCGGGCCTCACCGTTGTTGAAATCATGGACGCTATTGCCGAAGACAACATTAGCGGCATGTACATCATGGGCGAAAACCCAGCCATGTCTGACCCCGATGTTCAACACGCCAGAGAATCGCTGGCCAAGCTTGAACACCTGGTGGTGCAAGATCTGTTTGTAACGGAAACGGCTATTTATGCGGACGTGATTTTGCCTTCTTCCGGATGGCCGGAAAAAGATGGCACGGTGTCCAATACCAATCGACAGGTTCAACTTGGCAAACAGGCATTACCCACTCCGGGTGATACTAAAGCTGATTGGTGGATCACCCAGGAAATAGCCAAGGGCATGGGTTTAGACTGGCAATATACCCACCCCAAGGATGTCTTTGCTGAAATGCATTTGGCAATGCCGTCTCTCAACAACATTACCTGGGAGCGACTGGAACGAGAGGCGTCTGTCACCTACCCCTGCGCGGCCCCTGATCAGCTAGGTCAGGACGTGGTGTTTACAGACGACTTCCCGACCGATACCGGCAAAGCGACTTTGGTGCCAGCCGCCGTCTTGTCTCCGGATGAAACACCCGATGATGAATACCCGCTAATTTTATCCACCGGGCGAGTACTCGAACACTGGCACACCGGTTCAATGACCCGCAGATCCCAAACTCTGGATGATCTCGAACCAGAAGCTGTGGTGACAATGAACAACAGGGAAATGAACCGAAACGGTTTTGAGCCTGGAGATATGGTCAGAGTCATTACCCGCCGGGGTACGGTTGAAGTTAAACTACGTGTCGACAACGCCGTCGCCGAAGGTAACTTATTTATGCCTTTTTGTTTTGCCGAGGGTCCGGCCAATATGCTGACCAACCCCAAACTGGATCCCTTTGGCAAAATTCCGGAATTCAAGTATTGTGCGGCTCGGATAGAACATGTTTGAACTAGCGCCAAATCCCGATGACCCCAGGCTGACAAAAAAGCAACGGGGCATCGATCAAAACGGCCAGGCCGTTGAGGCCGACGTTGTTGTTGAACGCGCGTTAACGCTATATCTCAATAGTCGTGAAGTGCTCACCTTAATGACAGTGGGCGATCACCCCAAAGAGCTTGCCATTGGTTTTCTCTTAAACCAAAACATGCTTAAAGAAGAGGATGAAGTCACCGACATTGAGTTCGACGATGAGCTTGGAGTAGTCATCGTTCGGACCCGCGAGGAATCGGATTACGAACAAAAACTACAAAAGAAAATACGCACCTCCGGCTGCGCCCAGGGCACCGTGTTTGGCGACATCATGGAGCGCTTTGACGACATCAAATTGCCCGCAGACCAGACACTACAAACGTCCTGGTTGCACACCTTATTTACACGCATCAACCATCAACCCAGCCTCTACCTGAAGTCAGGTGCTATACATGGCTGTGTGTTGTGCGAAGGCGACCGCCCTCTTGTTTACATGGAAGATGTAGGCAGACATAACGCGGTGGATAAAATTGCGGGTTATATGTACCTGAACAACATCGATCCCAGTAACAAAATATTCTTTACGACGGGTCGACTGACCAGCGAGATGGTCATCAAAACAGTACAAATGGGCATTCCTATTTTGATTTCACGGTCGGGGTTTACCGCCTGGGGTGTGGAGCTCGCGCAAAAGGCGAACCTCACCTTACTGGGCCGGGCAAAGGGAATTCGGTTTACGGCTCTGGCGGGTATCGAGCGGATAATCTTTGATGCAGAACACCAGTCGCCCAAATCCGACGCCAATCGGGTAGAAAAAAATGAACGATAAGTGCCTGGGAATTTTACTCGCGGGCGGTCTCGCCCGGCGAATGGGAGGCGGAGATAAATGCCGCCAACTATTGAAAAACAAAAGCCTGCTGGAGCTCAGCATTGAAAGAGCTCAGTCACAAGTGAGCGCGCTGATACTCAATGCCAACGGTGACCCCGGCCGTTTCGATGATGTATCACTACCGATTGTCCCCGATTGCATTGAAGGTTTTGCCGGGCCTTTAGCCGGCGTGTTAACAGGAATGGAATGGGCGGAGACAAATCAAGCAGATTGTCAGTGGGTGATGAGTTTTGCCACTGACACCCCCTTCTTTCCTTTAGACATAGTTGAACGACTAATGAAGGCCGCCATTGCTGAGGATAGCCTGATAGCGGTTGCAGAAAGTGAAGGCAGGTTGCAGCCTGTATTTGCACTCTGGCACCGCTCCCTGGCCCCGCAACTTCGAACCGCACTGGTTGATGAAGGCGTACGAAAAATTGATCGCTGGATGGCATTGCACCCGATGAGCACAGTCAGTTTTGACGATGAAAAATCCTTTTTTAATATTAACCGACCAGAGGACATGGAAATAGCAAAACGACTATAACTACACCGCTTAGTCTCATTGCTATTGCCACACTTCCCGCACACAAAGACGATGAAAAGAGTTATGCCAACATTTAGTCGATTCGCCTATATCATTGCTTTCTCACTCTCTTTGGTTGTCAGTCTATTTTCATTTGCCAACACCTCGAGCAATAATCAAGGTGGATCGGAACAAAAACCCGTAACACTTCTCTCGACAACTTCGACTGAAAATTCCGGTTTGTTGGCCTATCTTAGACCGCTGTTTAAAGATGCCCACGGCATAGACTTTCACGTATTGGCGATGGGCACAGGGCAGGCTATTCGCGCGGCAAAGAACGGGGATGGGGATCTATTGCTGGTGCACGACAAACCCTCTGAACTCACTTTTATGGAACAAGGTTACGGTACAGAGCGACTGGAATTAATGTATAACGATTTCATTCTGGTAGGGCCAAAAAATAACCCGGCAGGTTTACGCCCAGGAAGAGATGTGATTACTGCGTTTAAAACACTCTCAGCCAAGACCGGACTTTTTGTCTCCAGGGGCGACAATAGCGGCACCCATAAAGCGGAACTCAGGCTATGGGATCAAGCAGGCGTTAAACACGAAACATTGGCGAAGGCGACCTACAGAGAAGTGGGCGCCGGCATGGGGAGAACTTTAAATATCGCCGCCTCTCTCAACGCCTATACCTTGGTAGATAGGGGGACTTGGTTGAGTTTTAAGAATCGGCAGAATTTGAAGATATTTGTAGAAGGTGACTCACGACTATTCAATCAATACAGTGTTATTACACTCGATCAGAAACGTTATCCACACCTGAACCACCCGGGTGCTAAACTATTGGCCCAGTGGCTTGCCAGTCAGGCCGGCCAAGAGGCTATTGCGGATTTTACCGTTAACCAACAGGCGCTGTTTTTCCCCAATCACAAAAACTAAGACATCGCCGGTATTTTGGCCGCTGACTTGGCGCCCGCTTGCCCTTCCATATTGCGAATTTGCAACAACATCTCTTGTTGCTGAGTAATACGTTCGCGCAATTGTTGCTCGAGCTGTAACACCAATTCGTCCTTTTTGTCCTCAACCACCACCTTGCCTCCGCGATAGACTTCTTCGAACAAACCACGCAAACGAATTCTATTCACCTCTTGAGCACGAAAGGTCTTTTGAAAACCATTCGACGCAGATGCACCTGGAGCGGACGAAGGCGTGGAGCTAAGCGAGTCAACCACTTGCTCTCTCAACGGTGCCATTAAGTCTTTATATTTTATGGGGGCTTCTGCATTCAAAGTGGTAATGGTTGCATCAAGCGAAGTGGAATACATTTTCAGGGAAGAGACATACAGAGGATCTGCGTCATCCAGGCTTTCATTTTTGCTGAGTTGTTTGTTGGCCTTGGTTCTGCAGTTTTCCAAAAAGGCATCAACACCCAGTTTGAACTGTTTGCCTTGCATGCTTTTGATTTTACTCAGTTTGGCCTCGTGGGCGAGAGCCAGCTCCTCCTGCGACTCAACCAACGCTTTGGCTGCCTTGGCTTCTTTTTGATATCGGCCCCGCCACATTTTCACAAGGCCAGTCAGTTTACTCCGATCAAACAACAATCCACACACAATTCCCACAAACAGGGTAATCATGGGCGCAACACCAATGATAAGAATTTCCAAAGTTGTCATAGGCTCAACGCAGTCCAATGCCGATTCTAAGAACGCTTAAGTCTATAGACACTTCAGTCTTAAAACCAATAATATCCTGCTCTAGAAAGTGAACATTTTTCGATTTATCGTCATATCGATCACTCTTTATACCGCTATGTTATTATTCGCGACGCCATGATGAGAATTGCGTCACACTTTTTGTTTTGGCATTACACCTTCTTGGCTCCAAGAGCTAGCTGATGATCTATACCTGCCACACGGTCCTCCTGATGATGGTTCACATAGAGCACAGTGGTTTCACTCTGTTCACACACTTTTGCAATCAATGCCAATACCAATTGTCGATTCAGTTCGTCCAAGCCTTGACAGGGTTCGTCCAGAATCAACAGTTGTGGATGTTTAACCATCGCCCTGGCAATTAACAAAAGGCGCTGGTCACCATAGGAGAGCTGGCGAAAAGGTTCGTCGGCTTTATCTTCCATTCCCAGAAGTGCCAACCACTCAAGTGCAATTTTTTCCTGAATATCACTGTATTGTTGATACACCCCAATCGAATCAAAAAAGCCTGAAATGATGACAGTTTTGGCGCTGGCGGAAACTCGATAGTCCCATTGCAGCGCAGAACTCACAAACCCAATAAACTGTTTAATTTGCCAAATCGTTTCGCCATTGCCTCGCTGAAATCCAAAAACAAAAATATCATTGGCATAACACTGGGGATGATCTCCGGTGATCAAGTTTAGTAGTGTGCTTTTACCGCTTCCGTTTGGACCAGACACTTGCCAGTGCTGACCCTTTTCAATCGTCCAGTTCAAATCCTCAAACAGGGTGACACCACCGTGTACAACACGTAAATTATTCATTCTGACTAACGGCTGGTTGGCATCCACCAAAGGTGCACGCGTAGCAACATCGAAGGAAGGAAACTGCAAGTCTTGTCGACGTAAATGGGTCAACTGCTTTAGTTCCGCCAGACTGTCGGCATCAGTCATTGAGACCGTTTTTAGCAAGCGCCCTGCAGTGCCACCAAAGGCTTGTTCTGAAGCGTTATCCATCCACGCCAAATGGCTGACAAAGCCCGGAATCTCATCAAAACGGTTCAGCACCAACACCAATTTCTGCTGTGAAGACAAGGTGTCCAGCAACTCAGCTAAAGCCTTCGCCGAATCTACATCCAGGCCATCAAAGGGTTCATCCAGAATCAGTAGTTCCGGCCGGGCCAGTAGCGCCCGAATGAGGAGAACCTTCCGGGTTTCTCCGGTCGATAATTTTCGAAAACCCTTATTCAATAATTCGGCGAGCCCAAATCGCTGAACGAGGCTGTCCAATTCGTGCGGGTCATCCGCCAGCTCTAATAGAATTTCCCTGACCGGTGTGCCTTCAGCCAGGATATCGGTCTCGTCACTGTCGTCTCGCTTCCGCTCCCGATCGATCAACTCCGCCTGGGTCTCGAAAGACACACAGGCACAGCTTTGAGGCACGCCTTCAATGGTGCCCTCCAGAATTTCCCCGGCGCCTGTCAGCAGTGCAGCCAAGGCTGATTTGCCAGATCCGTTGGGCCCCATAATGGCCCATTGCTGACCCTGCGCCAAGGTCCACTCAATGGTGTCCAGTGCGAAATACTCTGAAAAGCGCGCACGACAGCGCCTGAAGACAATATCACCCATAAATCGATCCTATGCGAGAGGCCAGTGCTCACTCAAAGCTCAAAAATGAGCCCTGCATAATAATGCCACTGCTACAGCACTGCAAACCCGGGTTTAGGCCTATGCCTCGTCTACATAACGCTCAAAGGCTTCACACATTTTTTCATTAGAGACTTCGTTACTAGCGAGAACCCTGTCACCGTCCACCACCTGTATTTTCGCGTTTAGTGGTTGGGTTTGAGGGATTGCCCGCGTTTTGGCCAAAGCAATTTTTTGCTGCTCACGCTCCCAGGCCTCGGCCGTGCTCAGATTACATTCATCTGCGAGATACTTCGCGTTAAAACCCTCGCCCGTCAAAGAATGGATAGACGCATCATGGCTGATGCTATTACCGGGCTTCCAATAGTGCTCCGATAACAAAGGGCCTATTTCTGGATTGTCTGTCAGGTAGCCGAAGCGGTCGAGAAAATAAGCCCGGGTTTGATACACCGCCATGTTGGCCATTAGATACCCCTGATATGAACAAGCCGACTCGTCGGATAAAAGATGGGGGACCGCCAGCAAAGGCCGAGGACTGGTTTCAAGCCCCAGAATCTTATATTCCATGGAGCGAGCAAGGCGGGTAATGTTCTCAGCGTTCAACTCACTGTCCTCCAGCTCATAAAGCGCTCTTTCGAAATACGGCACCACCAGAATACTGCGTTCACCATAGGCTCTGAATGGCTGTCTCTCGCTAACGCCCTTCTCAATGATGGTGTCTGGAACCGCATTGCCGTCTTTGTCTTTTGCATAAAGGCTCAACCAATCGCCATCGGTAATCAGACTATCAAGGAACATCGACTGTGTTTCCGCAAAGGCCATAGAGGACGGTGCAAATTCCTGGGAGAAACACGGTGCATTCATCTTTATGTTAGCGAAGTGTGCCGCGTGCCCCCCTTCGTGAAACAGGGTGCCCAGGCCATCAAATCCGCTGCCCACCTGCGTGGGTTTGGCGAGGCTGGTGAAGTTCACTACCGCGGGAATCCATTGTGATTGATCATAAAAGGCGGGAACCGGCGCGTGGCAAAATCCATTAGTGTATTTACCCTTTCGATCGAGTAGATCCAAGGTTAATTCCGCCTCTGAATAGTCAATATTCAAACGGCTAAAGGAGTCCACCCACTGTCGCAGTGACTTTGAAAAGGGCACATAGGGGTCCAGCTCCCGAGTAGAGTCTCCGCCCCAGGTAAAACGGAAATTGTGAGCCTTTAATGCAGACTCACCGTGTTTTTCTTTTAAGTCGTTAATACTGGCCAGATTCCCATCTCGTGTGCGCTGCTCAAAATCGCTAAGAATGGTAAACAGTTCCTCGGTGCTCATCTGCTCAGTTTTCTGAACGGAGTAATCAAAGAAGGTATTAAACCCCTGGGCCCTGGCAAATTGGTTTCGCAATTTCACCAATTCAATAAAACCATTACTAAGCACCCACTGCTCCAGATCCAACAAAGCCTTGTGAGAGGATTCGCGCACAGACTCGTGCTCATTGCTGCCGATATTGGCAGAAAGTACCGGAGACGAGCCCTCTTGGGTGTCCCCATTTTCGTCAACATAAGTCATGGTGTAAGACTGCCGGGCTTCAAACAAGGCACCTTCCGCCTTAATCAACTCCGCTTTGAGTTGTTTGGCCGAGTCTGA
>CAJWCA010000084.1 GCA_913020395.1 uncultured Cellvibrionales bacterium
AACTGGCGTCATGATAAACAAAGTCAAAAACAGGGCCAAACCCACCAATATTTGATTAGAAGGCGACTGCTGTAAACCCATTGCCTGACGCAGAATCGAAAAAACGATAATGATTCGGGTGAATGACGTCATCATCATCAGCAAAGAAGGCAACAGACTCAACGCCGTCATAATGGCGAGGATTTGTAAGGTTACCGTATAGTCTTGAGTGCCATCGGGGTTGGTCTTGACTGTCAGCGCCGGCATGCCGGGAATGCCTGAAAAGGCTTTTCCTGCCTCACTGTCGGTGGCCGCCAGTGGTGTTTGTGCGGCGGGTTCCGCTTGAGAGAATGCCATTGGCACAAAGGAAATACTCAAAAATAGCATCAGCGCCATCTGGATCACAAACCGAGGCAGGCGTGATATCCGGGTCATACTTTTTGACCTTTATTCATGAAGTGTTTCATCTTTTCACTAAAATCCAACACTTCCCCCGGTTTTGCCTGACTAATGACAGGCTCATCAAACACGTGCAATGTATTAATATGTTGTGGAGTCACGCCCAGTAATATTTGCTGACCGCCAACCTCGATGACAACAGCGCGCTCCCGGGTGCCAAGTGCCATACTGGCAACAACCGACATTTGTTTATTGGCTAAAAAACTCCCCTGCCCCGTTCGCCTGACCAACCAGGCCAGTGCAAAGATACACAACAAGACAAAGGCGAGCCCCGCCATTACTTCAACAAAAAATGCACTAGAGCCCACAACTGGCGCCGGCGTGGCAGTGCGTTTAGAAGGCTCGTTTAAACTTGGAATGGGTGTGGTTTCTTTGGCACTCGCCTCATGGCTGGACGCGGCCCCGCTGGTTTCTTCAGCAAAAGCCGCGAAGGGACAGAGACTCAAAAGTCCGATCAAACAGATAGCTACAAAATTTCTCATCACCGCGGACTGATCAACGCAGTTTCTTAATGCGTTCTGCCGGACTAATAACATCCGTCATTCGAATACCAAACTTCTCATTGACTACCACCACTTCGCCGTGGGCCACCAGGGTGCCATTAACCAGTACATCAAGCGGCTCGCCCGCGAGACGATCCAACTCAATCACGGAGCCCTGGTTTAATTGCAAGAGGTTACGTATGGTAATGGCCGTGCGCCCCACCTCCATGGAGATGCTCACAGGAATATCCAGAATCACTTCCAGGTCCTGGCCGTCGGCAGTTGTTACCGGACCATCGTCGACAAGTTCTTCAAGATCAACGGCACTGACATCCGCTTCTTCCATAATACTATCAACGTCAACTTGCTCTTCCATTGCGGCGGCCCAATCATCGGCCATCGAGCTTTGATCGACATCTTCATTGCCATCAACCATGTCATCATCACTCATTTGGGAACTCCTTTGGCGGCGGAAATATTATGTGCATTTTTTCGATCGATAAATTCGTCAATTTTCAGCGCGAGATTCTCGTGACTCTGCCCCATATTCGTTCTGAACATAGGCACACCATTGGCGGTCACTACATGATAATCGGGCATTTCAATGGGGATCACATCGCCGGCTTTTAAATTAACAATATCACGCAGAGTCAGTTCTCGGGTAATCAACTCGCATTCGAGGTCCACGGTTGCGGCCATGACATCTTCCTGCAGCGCTTTCATCCAGCGATCATCCTGCTCGTCTGTATCAGTTTGTAGACCCGCATCGAGTACTTCGCGAATGGGCTCAATCATTGAATAGGGCAAGGTCAGGTGCAATTCACCACCTCCCCCATCCAACTCCACATGAAAAGTACTGACAGTCACCACTTCACTGGGGCTAACAATGTTGGCCATTGATGGGTTGACTTCTGAGTTAATAAACTCGAATTCTATTGGCATCACTGCCTTCCAGGCTTCTGCCAAATCAATAAACACCTGATCCAGCACCATCTGCACAACTCGCAGCTCTGTTGGCGTGAATTCGCGCCCCTCAATTTTAGCGTGACGACCGTCGCCACCAAAAAAGTTGTCAACTAACTTAAAGACTAACTTTGCATCCAGAATCACCAGCGCGGTGCCACGTAATGGTCTGAATTTCACCATATTCAGACTGGTTGGCACATACAGGGTGTGCACATATTCGCCAAATTTTTGAATCTGAATACCACCGACGGACACATCCGCGGTGCGACGCAATAGATTGAACATGCTAACGCGAGTGTATCGAGCAAAACGCTCATTGATCATTTCAAGGGTAGGCATGCGACCGCGAACAATGCGGTCTTGGCTCGTCAGGTCGTAGGATTTAATCTCACCCGGTTCGAGCTCCGATTCCGTTTCAACGTCACCGTCATCGACCCCGTGTAGGAGCGCATCGATTTCATCTTGTGAGAGTAAATCTTGCACGTTATTTAACCTGTATCGATGATTCTACTAATTTTATGAACCGGCGCCCGAACAAACCATTCTGGCAACCCTGCTCACTATTGCATAACAAAGTTTGTGAACAATATTTGTTCTACTCCGGGGTTACCCGTTTCTTGTTCCAACAAGCGCTGAACTTCACTCAGGGCTTCCTGACGTAATAGCTCTTTGCCCTCCGCCGTCTGCATATCTTCATAAATCTGCCCGCCAAACAACATCACCAAACTGTTACGAATCATGGGCATATGCAGCTCAACGGCCTCGATAACAGCATTGTCCCGGGCCATTAACGTCAATTCTGCCTGCAGAAAGCGCTGTCGCCCCCTCGCCTGAAAATTGACAATAATGGGAGGCTTCAGTGGGAAATAGATCGCTGACTTCCGTTCGGGCTCAGCGGCCTCCTCTTCTCCCCCCTCACCTTCAAGGGCACTCGCGGGTTCCTCAGGGTTTAGCATTTGCAGCGCAAACAGAGTGCCACCAATCGACAGAGCAATCAGAGCCACGCCTATCAACACCATAACGATCAGCTTTTTTTTGCCGCCTTTCTTCGGTGTTTCGCCTTCCTGCTCTTCGTTTTCCTCAGCCATGTCAATAATCCGTCGTCTACGCTCTAAAAAACACGCCTATAGAGCCAATCAGCAAGACCCATGCCAAATCGATTACTCGAGCACGGGGGTAATGGGTAAATTTTAGATGATTATCAGTTGCTTGCGATACCCCTAAAAGACCTTCAGAGGGGTAAAAACGGGAAATGAAGCCGATCATTCCTAAGGAAGACCGGCAATCGAACACTATCTAGTCAATTTGAAGGACTTAAACAAAGTAATCGACCAGACCGGCCGATGAGGCCATAGGCAATGACACCTCTGATTCGGACTCTTCTCCCGCTTGAGAGCCGTTGCCAGAGCCATCTCCTTCATCGCCATTTTCAGCCTGCTGCTGGAGCGCCTGTTCTCCAACATCGACATGCACAAGATCCATACCCTGGTCATCAAACTGCTCCCTCAGGCGAAAGGCATTCTGGTCGAGAGCTTCCCTGACGGCGACACTGTGACTGGCAAAACTAACACTGGCCTGCTCCTGACTGACCGTGACCCGAACCATCATCGGTCCTAATTCGGGTGGATCCAGGTGGATTTCAGCGGAGGTTAAATTTTGAGCCGCCATCCAAAGCACTTTGCTGGCCACCGCATTCCCCCATTGGGGTTGTCCCACGGGCGTTTGAACCTGCGTTTGAACACTCGCCCCCTTAGCCGCTATAGATTGAAATTGAGACATCGAAGACACTGCAACTCTCGGCCCGTCAATACTGGTTGAAGAACTGGTACTGGCCCCCTCCTTCGCCCCACTGGCCAATGCACTAACATCAACACCGTTGCCACCATTAGAGCTTAAGGCAAGGCCCTGTGCTTGACGACCAGCAGAAGGTAATAACCTGGCATCTCCCTGCGCCTTATTGTCGGCAGCCCCTTCTAGTTGGCTCGCTCTAAGTTCGTTGATTGGTCCTGGAGCAAGCTCCTTGGCCTGGCCTGTTGCCGCGTTCTCAGCGACGGCGGGCGTCAGCCCTTCAGCTAGCCCCGATCCTGCTTGTGGCTTACTAATGCTCGAAGTAGCCACTGCAGAAGGATTTTGTGTTTCCTTTGCTGCCGTTAAACTGTCAACAGCACT
The DNA here is from genome assembly GCA_913020395.1 of uncultured Cellvibrionales bacterium. Lineage (GTDB taxonomy): Bacteria > Pseudomonadota > Gammaproteobacteria > Pseudomonadales > Cellvibrionaceae > CAJWCA01. Next base: position 4,056 of record CAJWCA010000084.1, read on the forward strand.
CAAAGGAGCTGCATCAAGTTTCCGAGCGCCCGACTTCCCAATATTGTCCTCATTGGCAGAGGCACGAACGAGCCCGGCCCCCGCTAAAGAAGGCCCGGCGTTCGCGGCCTCCACAGCAACCTGGGCGGTGGCAGCGGCTTGTCCCGGTAATACATTCTCTCGAGTACCCAAGCCTTCTGGTAAAGCAGTGCCTTGACTACTCGCTTCGGTCGATGCCGCAGACCTTGCGCTCGTATCGCGTGCGGCGGTCGCCTCCTGTGGTACAGCCCCAGCCCCCGCCGCCTTATCCGTTCCATTAGCTGATACAGATAAAGCCGCATCGCCTTCTGCAGACGTCGTCTTACCTAGTGGCGAATCAACAGCAACCTTCGCCTCTGAATCGACATTGGCAGCAACGGTCAATCCGACGTCCGCCGCCACATCAGTTGTCGCATCAGCCGTTTCCTCAGGCTCTTCTGGCACCGCGCCCTCTTCGCCGACGGTTTCCTGCTGTCCATCTTCACTACCTAATTCATTTTCTCCCTCTTCCTCACCCTCTCGCTCTTGTTCAGCGTCAGAGTCAGTATCTGCAGCAACACTCTCTTCGCCTTTCTCAGCATCCTTGGTTTGCTCCGCCGCCTGCTCATTGTCGTTCACGGTTTTCTTGTCTGAAGCACTGACCTCATCCCGGTCTTCTTTTGAAGACGCTTTGCTTTCACTTTTGGCTTCAGCTTTTGACGGATTTGTCTCCTGATTTTTAGGTTCGGGCTTTGTAGAGGGTTTGTCTGCCTGAGGGCGAGCTTCAACACGATCCGCCTGGCGTGTTTTATTGTCACTTTGCAGTGCCAGCACCTTCTCAAAAGCCAGTTCCTGCTCCAGAGAAGGCAAAGGGTTTCGCGCCTGACTGTCGGCACTTCGGCCACCTAATCGGGCAAATAGATCAACAGTTGTTTGACTAACGCTCATAGGATTCTCTCATTCTACAATTCAATACACATTGGGCGAGCCCTGTTTACCGTCGGCGCGAAAAACACAAAAAGAGGTTCAAACTTGCCGCATCAAGCTCTTTGTGTCCCTGAGACAGGAAGGTTATTGCCGCTTCTTCGCTTAGTGATGGCTTTGCAGATTAATAGTGCAGGACTTGTGCCAAGAGACAGATCAGTCTCCTGGATTGAGATGTAATGCGGCTTACCGCATTCGCAGTGCCTATAGCTTGGCCAGCTCCTCCTTAACTAGATTGAATTCGTCAACCACCTTTACCAAGTGGTCTTGCATACCTTCGAGATTGCCTTCGTTACCCCGTGTTTCCAGCACAAAACACAAGTCTGCCAACAAAGGAGCACCAATATTACTACTGCTGCCTTTGAAGCTATGAGCGGAACGGCGAACTGCGTCGGCGTCTCCCCGCTCAAGTTCTTCGGCCAGGGAGGCCAGTCGCTCGGTACTATCATTGATAAATGTTTCAATTAACAAACTGAAGTCATCTTCCATAATTTCTTTCAGCGTAGACAAGGCTTCGCTATCGATATGGTTTTCAGAACTCATCATTCAAATTCTCTCAATCAATTTAGCGCTTAAACATCAGCTTCCCACGTGAAAATGACTTCCACTTCATTCCCTATACCACTATAGCTAATAGAGTCACACAAGGTGCCAATTAAACCAATTCCCCTGCCACAATACCCCTCAGCGTCTACTGTCTTGCCACTTACCGTGTTTAGGGCACGGTTATTGGCATAATCGAAACCGTTCCCACTGTCACTCACCACAATGATCAGCGTCCCCTTCTCGTCATCAGCTCGATGCTCCAGGCGAAACTTCACAAACCCAGAGGAGATGTCGTCCAATTTTTTTGCACGCTGATCATAGTAGGCTGAAAAACCTTCAGGGCTGGATTTAAGGCTTGAGTCCAAACCCAGCACGCCATGTTCAAGGGCATTGGAGTAAAGCTCAGACAGTATTGTGTAAAGAGAACCTGTGTAAAGCCTGAGCCCTGGGACTTCGACCAGAACATTCAACAATAGCGGTAAAGGGTCAAAGTAGGCAAAACTGTCGGGTTTTACTTCGAAGTCCAGCGTCCAGCCGCGCAACCCACGCCGGCTGCTGGCGGCATTAACGCTTGACTTGCTAGACACACTGTCGGGCGCATCCATAATAATTTCAATGAGTGATAAATCATCGTCTTTTTCACTTTGGTCAATGAAGCTGTGTACACTTCCCATAACCTCATCAAAGAGTTTATCCGCGTTTTCATTGTCTTCAAACGCCTTGATTAAGCGTTCCTCTCCATACATCTCTCCTTGTGCATCACGCGCTTCGTGTATGCCGTCGGACCACATAAAAAAACGGTCGCCGTGGTCGAGGGAAAAATGCTGGCAGTCATCTTTAAAGTCTTTGTCACCCACCACACCCAGGGGCAGATGATTAGAGGCAACTTTCTCAATGCTACCGTCTTCTGCCCGGTAGAGAAAACAATCGGGCAGCCCGCCGTTCCACACCTGAATACGCTGCTTTCTAAAATTGATATCCATGATGCTGGCGCAACAAAATACGCCAACCGGCAAAATATCTTTCAGCTTTTGATTAATCTCTCGCAGAATATCCCGGAGGGAGAAACCTTTGTTTGCCATCCCGTAGAAGGTGGACGCCAACGGCATCGCGCCAATGGCAGCCGGCAAACCGTGCCCTGTGAAATCACCCAACAGTACTAACATGCTGCCTGAAGGACGCATAGCGGCCACCAGGACATCACCATTAAACACCGCCAGTGGGGAAAGGTAGTATTTTACGTTGGCGGAATCGAGACAACCGCTGTGGGCAATATTATCAAATACCTGTTTGGCTACGGTCTGTTCCTGCAACAGATGTTCATTGTGGAGAAATATCTGGTCGCGCTGAGTTAGCATCGTTGCGTGCATTTCACGCATACGATTAAACGCTTTGATTTTTGCCTGCAATATAAAACGATTGTAAGGCTTAGACAGAAAGTCATCACCGCCTGCATCCAGACACTGCACCAGTGATTCAGTATCGGTTAAAGAGGTCAAAAAGATAATGGGAACCAGTGCTTCACCGGCGAGGGCTTTGATTTGTCGTGCAGCACCAAAGCCGTCCAGTTTAGGCATTAGTGCATCAAGCAATACGATATCGGGATGTTCGGCCTCAAAAGCAGCGACGGCTTCAACACCGTCTTTCGCCGAGATCACCCGGTGGCCCTCTTTTTTTACGATGGATTCCAAAATGAGGCGATCGGTATCTGTGTCGTCTGCGACCAGTACAGTCAACTGTCGCTGCTCAGTGATCTTGTTAGTCATTTGAACTAAACCCTGTGCAATTCACCCGTCTGTTGCGAGTGCCTGTCACTGAATTGTAAATAGCTGTTCAAAATTGGAGATGGTGAGAATTTTCTTAACGTCTGGGCTACAGTTAAGAATTTTAATCGAGGCCGTGTTTCCGCCGGCGTGATCTCTCAACAAGAGCAACATGCCCAGCGCAGAACTGTCCAGGTAAGTTGTATCGTTCATATCCACTAAGAATGTCTGGGGTTTACTGGTTAAGGCCTCGTAGGCCCCCCTGAAATCCTGATGTGCACTGAAGTCGAATCGGCCTCGAATCGCAATCGTTAATTCACTGCCATCACTTGAAATGGATGAAGATATGGACATACGTCGCCTCTAGTTATTGATAAATCTGCTATCTATGCACTCAATCTGGAGCGCCACCCCGAGGCTTTAATACCAAGCTGCCTAATTCACAACCTGATCATCACACGCCCACAAACCTAAGCATAGTAGAATAATCCGCAATTCCAACATTGCTAAGTGAAACTCTAGCGAATCCTTCGGGGTGAATGCAAGTCATTCTTATATATGGACATTTTTTAAACAGGTTAGCTTATGCACTTCGATCAGCGATGGCCTGGTAAAGTATGAATTTGCTGACTTTTTCCAAAGGTAGAACCTTCTGAGCAGCCCCCAAATTTACCGCGGCACCCGGCATACCCCACACAACACTACTCGCCTCATCTTGAGCGACCGTCATGCAGCCGCCCTCCCGCATCCGCAATAGGCTTTCAGCGCCGTCGGCTCCCATGCCCGTGAGAATGATGCCCATCGAATTTTTACCCGCCGCCTGCAGCACGGAATCAAATAATACTTCCACCGAAGGACGATGACGATTAACGGGATCGCTGGCATCCAATTTACAGGTATAACCCCGGGCAGATTTGATCACCCTGAGATGTTGGTCGCCCGGGGCCAGGTAGGCACAACCTGGCTGCACCGGCATATCGTGTTCCGCCTCATAGACTGTTATCGCACTGTGCAAATTCAGACGCTGTGCGAAGGACGTACTAAATGCTGCCGGAATGTGCTGGGTAAGCACAATGGGCGGGGAATTGGCGGGCATGACACTTAATACCGCATTGATAGCCTCGGTGCCTCCTGTCGAGGCCCCAATGGCACATAGGAAGTTGGTTTTAAGCTTTCGGGTTTCGACGGCTACATCCCGGCTTGTCGGAATACGGGACTTGGAGGCTACATTGGCATGGGCGGCGGCGATAACTTTTTCAACAATGACCGCGGCCTGCACCGTTAAACTACCGCCCTCTTCCTGCTTGGGCTTGCCCACAAAATCCACGGCCCCAAGTTCCAGCGCTTCCAAAGTAGCAGGCGCCCCCGCATGGGTGAGCGTGGATATCATGACAACCGGCATAGGTCGCAAACGCATCAAATTTTTCAGAAAAGAAATACCGTTCATTTTGGGCATTTCAATATCCAGGGTCAGCACATCGGGTTTAAGCTGTTTTATCTTTTCTCTCGCATCATAGGGGTCTTCAGCGGCACCAACCACGTGAATCTGGGGAGAGGAATTGAGTATCTCTGTCAGCAGAGATCGGATTAAGGCAGAATCATCCACGATCAACACTCTGATTTTTCGATTGCTATTACTGTGCATTCCAGTTCCTGTTACTCACTGTAAAATGGCGTTGAACCGTTGCCTCTAACGACTGGCAAGTCAATTCAAAACAGTTCAACTTCTCCCGCACTCGGCGGCGTGTCGGCAATATTTCTTATGTACTGACGTTCGCGCTGGGCGATAGTCTGATTATGGATGCTGCGTAGTTTCTTCATTTTTACAGCGCCTGTGTCTGGAAAGTACAACACCTTCCTTGGGAACACATCGCCTACATCCTCGGCATGAACCTGTAAACCTTCTCGCAATAAATAGGCACGGACAAAATCTATGTTGCGCGAGCCGATATCCGTCATGTTGGACAAAACCTGTCCACCACCAAAAATCTTAATTTCAAAATTACTACGTTTGCCACCCGCTTTCAGTATTTCATTGATAAGGTATTCCATCGCCCAATTACCGTATCGCAGAGAAGCGCTCACCTCACTGCCACCCCAATTGTCAGTGCCGTTAGAACCCTTGCTAGGCAACATAAAATGATTCATGCCACCGACCCCAATGACCTTGTCTCTGACACAGGCAGAAATACAAGAGCCCAGCACCGTGCCAATCATCTCCCCCTGGGTGCTGACATAAAATTCCCCAGGCAAGATCTTGGCAGCCGCCACATTCATTCGCTTGTCCCAAAACCGATTAATAGATTCAAAACCCGGCAACGGTTGAGGCAAGTGCATTTCGGTGGTCACCATCTATTCCACCTTCTGATAGATTGTTTTCCCCAGAGATTTGAATCGTGTACTTACCCGATGCAGGCTCTCGGAATGCCCAATAAACAGAAAACCGTTTGGTGCCAAAATATCAGCATAACGATCAAACAATTGCCGCTGGGTATCTTTGTCGAAATAGATCACTACATTGCGACAGAATATGAAATCAAAGGGCCCCTTGATTGGCCAGGGCTCCAGTAGATTGAGCCGCTTGAACGTGATCGCCTTCTGCAGTTCCGGTTTTACCATCACCTGCCGATTAGCCGGGTCCTTCTTAAACCAACGTTTTCTTCGAGTCTCCGAGACAGTATCAATACGATCTTCTGCATAGATGCCGCGCTTACCGTGAGCGACAACATTAGAATCCAGGTCTGTTGCTAACAGCTTGGCATTCCAGCCCCCTGCATCACCTAAACATTCACGCATCATGATTGAAATTGAATAGGGCTCTTCTCCGGTAGAACAACCCGCCGACCAGGCCCGAATGCGACGGTCTTTTCGGTGGGTTTGTTTTAATTGTGGGAAAACAGTCGACTTCAAAAAGTCAAAATGGTGCTCTTCCCTAAAGAAGGAGGTGAGATTTGTGGTGATAGCATTAATAAATTCACTTTGTTCTCCCGCCTCTCTGCTTTCCAGGATTTGGCAGTAGTGATCAAAATTGCCAAGTCTCAACTGCCTCAGCCGCCGCGCGAGCCGGCTATACACCATGTCCTGCTTTTGGATAGACAGCTTAATACCGGTCAACTCATAGGCTATGTCCTGAATGGCGGAATAATTTTTTGGGGACATCGGAAATTCCCTGTCCATGTAATTATTCACTTTTTTTGCTTTAGCCACTCACAGCACTCCCCTTGCGTTGTTAACCGGTATTCAATCGTCCTTTTGGTGCAGACCTCCTTTAACGTTTAGAAATCTTCCCACTCATCATCTGAAGAGCTGGCCATATTGGCTGCACTGGAACGCTTAGGGGCCGCTCGAGTCAAGGCAGGGGCACTGGCGGCGAGTTGCGGTGTGTGACCACCGGCTCTCCCACTCTCATCCACCACAAAGAACTCCATCATAGAGCCCATGTTTCGGGCCTGATCCGCCATGGCTTCACCCGCTGCAGAGGCCTCTTCCACCAACGCCGCATTTTGCTGGGTCATTTCATCCATCTGGGTGATAGCTGTATTCACCTGCTCGATGCCAGAAGTTTGTTCCTGGGCCGCATCACTTATTTCCTGAACCATGGTGGTTACACGCCCCACCGCAGAAACAATTTCTTTCAGCGTTTCCCCTGATTCATTCACAAGCGCCGTACCATCTTCTACTTTATTCGTGCTGTCCTGGATGAGGTCTTTAATTTCCTTCGCAGCCGCCTTAGAGCGGCCCGCGAGATTCCGTACTTCGCCTGCAACAACCGCAAACCCTCGTCCCTGTTCACCTGCTCGCGCCGCTTCAACTGCCGCGTTCAAGGCAAGCAGATTCGTCTGGAAGGCGATTTCATCAATCACACCAATAATGTCGGAAATCTTTTTACTGGAGGTATTGATTTCATCCATGGCAACGACTGCTCGACTGACCACTTCGCCACCTTGCTGTGCTTTGCCCTGAGCGTCTGCCGCTTGGGTGTTAGCCGTGACCGCGTTCTCGGCACTCTGCCTGACCGTTGAGGCCATTTCCTCCATGCTGGAGGCCGTTTCTTCGAGAGACGATGCTTGCTCTTCTGTCCGCTGACTCAAGTCAGCGTTGCCCTGAGCAATTTCATTGGAGGCGGAGATAATCGTGCCGGAGGAGTTGCGAATATTACCAATCACCTCCGTCAGTTTTTCTGCCGTCATGTTGGCATCATCTTTTAGTTGGCCAAAAGAACCTTGATACTCTCGGGTAATACGTTCGGTGAGATCACCTCTCGCCATCGCACCGAGAACCCTGAGCGTATCGTTTAACGCCACTTCGGTTGTGGATACCAGAGAATTGAGCCCCTCACTCAGGTTCCTGAAGAAACCATCTTTACCGTCCAGGGAGATTTGCTGTGTAAAGTCACCGGTACTGGCACCTTCAACCACTTTGTCGATTTCTTTTTCAATCGTCACCTCAGCGGTGCGATCTTCCCACTCCACCACGGTGCCTATTCTGTCACCATCAGCGACAATCGGATTGGCGATCAAACCAAACGTTCGGCCACCGACAACAATCTGGCTTTTGAAGGTACTGCTCATTCCCCCCACAAGGTTGCGTTGGTGCGCTGGGTTTTTGTGGAATATATCAATATTTGCACCCTGGAGTTTATTGACATCAAATGCCGGCAAGTCTCTACGCAGATCATTTTCAGCATTGCGCATCATGCCAACGACGGCCTGGTTCAGATAAATAATGTCGAAGTCTGTATTGGCAATCATGACGTTGGCAGACACATTGTCCAGTGCCTGCTTCACTCGGGCGTTAGCTGCAGCCTCTTCCGCAGCTATCTCCTCGGCTGCAAGCCGTTCTGTTTTATCGTCCCATTCAACGACGGTTCCCAGACGAGCGCCTTCATCATCAAAGAGAGGCGTGGCAATCAAGCCAAAAGTGAGACCCGCAACCGCCAAGTCTGTCATGTAAGGGGTTCGCAAGTCCTTTAACACTCCCCTTTGGTGCGCAGGGTTTTTGTGGAAATCATCAACACAGGTGCCAATAAGAGAAGCCGACGAAAAGTTTGGCAGAGCCGTCCTAAGAGCAGCCTCTCTTGCTGACATCATTTTCTCAACCGCCCCGTTCATATAAATAATATTCAGGTCGGTATCGGCCATCATGACCGAAGTATTACACACATCAAGGGCACCTTTGATTCTGGTATTAGAATCAGCGATTTCTTTAGCCGCACGTTCCGCTGCAAGGCGTTCAGTTTTATCATCCCACTCAACGACGGTACCCAGCCGCCCACCATCTTCGTTAAAGAGAGGCGTTGCAATCAAACCAAATGTAAGTCCGGCAACGTTAAGATCAGTGGAGTAGGGAGATTTGAGATCCCTCAACATACCTCTTTGATGGGCAGGATTTTTGTGGAAGTCATCAACACATGTGCCGATGAGCGATGAAGAAGAGAAATTAGGCAGTGCCGTGCGTAACTCGCTTTCACGTCCCCTCATCATTTCATCAACTGCGCCATTCATGTAGATAATATTCAGGTCTGCGTCTGCCATCATTACAGAGGTATTACAGACGTCTAACGCCCCCTTAATTCGGCTATTTTCTTCGGCGATGGCCGCAGCAGCACGCTCAACTTCTAATCGTTCGGTCTTATCGTCCCACTCAACCACAGTGCCCAATCGTTCACCAGCCTCATCAAATAGCGGGGTAGCAATTAAACCAAATGTCAGGCCCGCGACTTCGAGGTTAGTCGTATAAGTTGTGGATAGGTCTTTTAACAGGCCACGTTGATGAGCCGGGTTTTTGTGGAAGTCATCAACACATGTACCCATGAGGTTTGCAGTAGAAAAGTTTGGCAGAACGGTGCGTAACTCCCCTTCTCGCTGCCTCATCATTTTCTCTACCGCGCCGTTCATATAAATAATATTAAGATCGGTATCGGCCATCATGACGGAGGTATCACACACGTCCAGTGCGGCTCTAATGCGCTTATTTTCAGTGGCTATCGCTGCCTGCGCAGCCTCTTCGGCAAGGCGATCCGTTTTATCCTCCCACTCAACCACAGTGCCTACACGAACGCCGGCACTGTTCACCCAAGGTGTTGCTATCAAACCAAAGGTCAAACCTGAAATTTCTAGATCCGTGTTATAGGGTTGATTCAGCGACCCAAGCATTCCGCGTTGATGTGCGGGGTTTGCATGGAAACTGTCGACACAAGTACCGATCAAATTACTAACCGAAAAGTTAGGAAGCGATTCACGCAGGGTCGATTCCCGCTTTCGAAGCATCTCCGTCACGGTATCATTCATGTAAACAATATTGAGATCATTGTCGGCCATCATTACATTGGCCTGGCACACTTGCATGGCCGACGCCATGTCTGCCGCCTGACTGCCAGCGCCATTGCCAATTTCTGCCTTGGCAGAACTAAAGACCACAAACCCGGCCACCACGGCCACAAAGGTGAGCATCACCGGCACACTCAGCGGCACGTTCATTGCTGATAGATAAAACAACATAGCCAACAGTCCAGCTGATGGCAGTCCTAGCACGAGTAAAAGTCTAGCGTTCAGATTCATATTCTTTAAGGTTTCCATGATGCCTCTCGATATTCAATCAGTTCAACAATGTTGGGGTTACGCGTTTTTGTGCATTTGGCGTGCGAGTTCCGCCATGTCTGGCAGGTCGTCTAGCGCTAACAATCGGTCTATCTCTAACAAAATCACCATCTTTTCCTCTACATTAACAATCCCTCTAATGTAGTCGGTGTTTACAGACTCACCTAAGTCCGGCGCCGCATTTAACTGGTTTTCTCCCAGCGTAAATACGTCGGACACCGCATCAACCACAATACCCATAATGCGACTGCCGGCCTCAGTTTCTACCTTCAACACAATCACAACAGTGACTGCGGTGTATTCAATCGCTTCCATTCCGAAACATTGTCTGAGATCAACAATGGGCACAATGGTGCCGCGCAAATTTATCACGCCCTTGATATGCGCAGGAGAGTTTGGAATGGGAGTCGCAGACTCCCAGCCTCGAATTTCCTGCACACAAAGAATATCCACTCCGTACTCTTCCTCCGCCATAATAAAGGTAAGGTATTGGTTATTGCTTTCATCGGACTGATCAAGATTCAAGAGGCTCTCTTCCATTGAGTCGGTTTTTTTGGCACTAAGGTTTTGCACGATCAACTCCTTCTGCAAGTATTGATGTGATTGAGTGGCACTCTATTGCACCACTTCCTCAAGACTATTTTGTTTCTTTCTGCGATCCATTGTTCGGGTGATGGTTTGATTGGCCACTTGATGTTGGATGCCCGCAATTTTAACCATGCCGGGGGGGTCAAGAATAAGGGCCACGGTTCCGTCTCCCAGGATAGTCGCTCCTGAAACCCCTTCAACCCGATCGTAATTTTGTTCCAGGCTTTTGATGACAACCTGTTGTTGAGCCAATAGCTCGTCGACCACTACGCCGACTTTGCTGCCCTCTGTTTCAACCACAACTAATAAGGAATCATCGATTAGCCGACTGTCAGGCTCAATTGAAAAGACATCGTACATACGAATAATCGGAACGAATTCATCTCTCAACTGGAGTACGTCGCAGCCGCCGGCCACTTCATTGACGTTCTCAGTTTTCACCTGTAAGGATTCGATAATGGACACCAGAGGTAGAATGTAGGTCTCAGCGCCCACACGAACCAACTGCCCATCCAGAATGGCAAGTGTTAAGGGAAGACGAATGGTGATGGTTGAACCTTTTCCTTGTTTCGAGGAGAGTTCAACAGTTCCGTTAAGATCGGCGATATTGCGACGAACCACATCCATACCTACACCCCGCCCTGAGACATCACTCACCTCTGCCGCGGTAGAAAACCCAGGTTGAAAGATC
>CAJWCA010000085.1 GCA_913020395.1 uncultured Cellvibrionales bacterium
AAGGAGCATCGCGAGCACTAAACCTCGCTCGCGACGCCTTGCATTTTCCCCTGGAAGACGCAGAGAAAGTGCCTTTCCTATGGGAAGAATCTTCCCCCGAGTGGTATTTTGACATTCTTGATGCCCTTCGCCCGGCCAACATGATTGCGACCTTAGAGGCTAAGGGTGTGCCTACCGACCTCAGCGAAGCGCAATTTGGTGTACAGTATAGCCTTCAGGCATTCACGCCCGATGAACTCAAAGCGTTTGAACAACCCACTGCGCTCAAGGCGCTCAGCTTGCCTGCCGCCAATAAATTTATTCCCGACAGCGTTGCACTGATCCCTCAATCCCCAACCAAAGTCATCGACGAAGCCGGGCTTCGTCTATTTTTTGCCCAGGACACCGAATTCAAGCGACCCTTGGTCAGCTACCAGGTGCGAATTCGTCAACCCAAATCACTGGGAAAACTCCGGGCCGTGGTTATGCGAGATTTTTATACCAGCGTGCTCAATGAGATTATCAACGAACAGGCTTACGCAGCATCTGTTGCAGGCCTAACTGTTAGGGTTGTCAACGGCGCCAAAGGCATTTCGCTGGCAGTTTCCGGATACAATCAATCTGCCAACACCGTCTTAGAAGATGTATTAAAACAAATGCGTAAACTCGAACTCGAGGAGGCGCGGTTTGAAGCTATTAAAGAAAGAAAAGTACGCGAGTTGCAAAATGCCGTGTTTGCCGACGCTTGGCGACAAGCCATGCAAGTCGAGCGAAAACTGTTTTATGAACACTATTTCACACCCGAAGAACAACTGCCTATTGCTGAAGACCTGACCTTATCGCAATTAAAAAAATACGCACTCAGCTTGTTCAAAAAAGGTAATGTGGAAATGATGGCCTATGGCAATGTCAACCAGAGCGAAGCAGAAGCCCTGGCGCGAGGTGTCATCAGCACTCTCAAACTCAAGCCTGTTGCCACACGCGACGTGTATGAAACTCGTGTTTTAACACTGGAACAGGGCAAACCCGTGATTGCCAGCAATACACTCAAGGTTAATAACTCTGCCTATCGACAGGGTTTCCATTTGGGTGAGGCCACGCCGCGAAACCGGGCTGCCACCGCTATGATCCAGAACTTTTTTGCTGACCTTTACTTTTCCGAGATGCGAACACGACAACAACTCGGTTACATTGTGGGCGGTTTCACTACTGAAAATGAAGATAACCTTTATGCGCGATTCGTGATTCAGTCTGCTGATTATTCAGCAGATAAATTACTGGATCTGTCGGAAACATTCCTCTCCACCCTGCCATCACTGCTGGATGCTCTACCCGACGAGAAGCTCGAGGCCATACGCGCTGCGGTTCGTTCAGAACTGGAGAAAAAAGATAAGTCCATTGCGGAACGCAGTGCCCGCTACTTCAATCTGGCCTTTGAACAGAACGAAAACTGGAGCCGCGCCCGGGATACACTGACTGCCTTGGAGCAACTGAGCCGAAAGGATCTTCGCGCAATGTTAGAAAAAATCGCCAATAGCTCAGATGTTAGTAGTTTTGCGGTCTTGTCATTGGCCGAGCAACACGCCGACAGTGCAGCATCAGTTAAGACATCTTTTAGTGACATCAAAAAGTGGAAACGCAAACAAGACTTTAACTAAGCAACCCGCTCCCTAAGCTGAAATTAAGATCAAAACAAACGGGGAACAAGTACAGGGGTGCTCGACTTATAGTGTTCATAGTCGGGCTCTCCCTGCCAACGTTTGTCTGCACTCGCCTCCAATAACGGGATCCCGCTGACTTTTGTCAGCAATAAAATAACAAATACCGGAGAGATCAGTGTGGCGTATTGCCAGCCAGAGAGAGCGGGCAGTGCTAGAACCGCAATCCCGATCCAAAGCAGAATCTCACCCAGGTAGTTTGGGTGTCGGGAGTAGGCCCACAACCCAGTTCGAATGAACGCCCCCTGACCTTTGTTCTCTCGCCTGAATACACGTTTCTGATGATCCGCTACACACTCAATGCAAAACCCCGACACCCATAGCAGTATGCCCAAAATACCTGTTAATCCGAGCGGCACCGCTTGGTTTGCTGTCAATGCCGCCAGCGCACAGGAAATCGTGACAAATACCCACAAACCCTGCAGGGTCCAGGCTGTCAAAAAGCGGAGAAAATTGGGTTTAATTTGCTCAAACCGACTGTCAGCCCCATCTTTGGAAATGCGCACAAACAGAAAGCTGCCCAGACGCAGGGCCCATATGGCGATCAAGGTCATGATAATAGTAGAGCGAATGCCTTCTCCTTCTCCGAGGTAGGCAGCAATGGCCAATACACTCAGGTAAGTGATACTGCCCACCAGATCATAAAAATGTTCGGTCTGAAAGATAAAAGCTGGCACAAAGGCCAACCACTGTATGGCGAATGCCAGCACTGCACAGACCACGATGACAGGCACCTGCCTTTCCATCACCTCGTGCATGCCCCCACCGTCGCTTCCAGCCCAGGCCAGAAGTCCGGCAAGCATACAGATGAAAAGAATAATCGCGAGTGAACGGAGATGTTTTGCATTCATGGTGTTTACTAGCCCCAGTGTTTTGGTGGACCCTTTGTGTTCGAGGGTTCAAATACTCCGGCGGCTCTCGTGTTGCGGGAAACCACCATGAGGTCTTATTATGCAATTAACACCTGGATTTTCAAGCCTTGTAACAAAGAAACTCTCAGCATGCTCTCGCAGGCCTTAGTCAGCCCTTCATTTTAGGCTCTTAACAAAGATTAACTTGAGCTTCTCACGGTATAGGGCACACTAGTTACGTAACTAGCTACGTACTTAGCTACCGATTTATCTAGAGATATATCTAACCGCCCGGAAATGAACACGTAGGCAGTATTCAAAGGAGTATTACATGCAATCAGAACGGCCGTTTTTGGCCAGGCATCTGCGCAGGCTTTCGATGGAAATCATGGAAGCCGGACAAACCATCTGCCAGCAGCTCGATCCGGAGCTCGATCCAACCTGGGCTTCCCTCTTGGGGCACCTGGAAAAAAACGACAAGCTGACGGTCATGGATACCGCCAGGAAAATGGGTATCAGCCATGTATATCTACAAAAACTGCTGAAATCGATGAAGGCTGCCAAGGTCGTGATCGATGAAACAGACCCGAAAGACGCCAGGCGAACCTATTATCGCCTGACTAAAAAGGGGCGTGCGCTATTACCCAAAGTTGAAAAAATCAGCGAGGCGATCTCACTGGTGATTGATGACATTGAACAGGAAACCGGCGACGACTTATTTGCCGCGGTGTTGAGATTCCAGGCGGCCCTGGATCAGCACAGCTGGGCAGAGAGGGTCAGCCAAAAACTAGAAAAAACGGTGGGAATACATCATGAAAAGATCTAACAAACCATTGACAATACAACTCAAAAAAACGCTCGGTTGCATCTCACTGCTCTGCGGCAGCCTGCTAAGTGGAGTGGCAAATTCCGATGAGGCAGCAAACCTGGAAATCACGCCCAGTGAACTGAACACAGCAATCAAACAGATATCCCGTAACATTCGCGACATTTACGTCATTGAAGATGACGGTAAAAAAATGGCCGACTACATCGTGGAACGCCATGCCGCCGGAACATATCAAGGGCTCGACGCCCGGGCTTTTGCCGACAAACTCACCGCCGACATGGTTGATATCAGTAACGATTTACACATGTATATGCGCTACGACCCCGAGTCGGCCAGCAGTCCGGCACCGCAGCGTCGCATGAATGAAGAAGACATGAATGAAGCCGAGCGGGAAGAGATGCGTCAGTTTCAATCCATGATGCGGCAGCGAGCACTGGATAAAAACTACGGCGCGATGAACTTCCAGTGGCTGCCCAACAATGTCGCCGTGATTCATATCAGCCAGTGGTTTGAGTTAGCGCTGTTAAAATCCAATCTGGACAGCATGATGACCTTGGCCGAAGACGCCGATGCCATTATTTTTGATACCCGCTCAAATCCAGGCGGCAGCCCCGATGGCATTCGATATCTTCAAGGGCATTTTCTCGACAAAGAAATTGAAATGATGGAGTTCAGAAACCGCGTTGACAACCAAGTTATGAATAGCCCTAGCATGATGGATATTGATGGAGAGAAACGTGTGGGCGTGCCCATGTATATCCTGGTAGACAGCAATTGTGCCTCAGCCTGCGAAGATTTTGCCATGACCACCAAAGACAACGGCTTCGGTACGGTGGTTGGTGAGCAAACCGCGGGCGCCGGATTTATGAATCGTTACGTGCCCATTATTGACACCTTCAATTTGAGCATCTCCTTTGCCGGTGCCTTCAGCATCGCATCCGGCAACAACTGGCAGGGTGTAGGGGTTACGCCTGACGTCAACGTTATTGCTCCGGATGCCCTCGACACCGCCTATAAATTGATTCTGCAAGATAAACTCAAGAACGCCACCGAAGATCGCGAGCGCCAAGGTTTACAAAAACGCATCAACTGGCTCGAAGAGAAATTGGCGGCCAAACCGGTGATCTCGCTGGAAAACTACGCAGGTACCTACCGTGGAACGAGTGACGATGATCGCACGGTTAGCGTCGAGGGGCGCTATCTGAAACTTACCGGAGGCCGACGACCTGTTTATTTCAAACCTGTCGCTGCAGGTATTTTTGAACAAACGCCACATGCCAACATGCGGGTTAGCTTTGACCTCAAGGGTGACAAAATCGCCTCACTAAAACTGCACCGGGCACAAGGGGAGGCTCTGTCCTTTCCGAGGATATAATAGATAAGCCGCACAGGACTGTGTTAACGTCTGTCACCTTACGTGAAGTATCTGTGCGGCTTAAAACTTAAAAGGTGAGCAACTTGAGTGAACATGCCATACCCGACCCTGCGCTACAGCAATGGTTTAACAGGGGCCAAGTGGAAACGTTGGCAGGTCACAGAATTTTTTATATCGACGAAGGGGAGCAAAACCAGGAAACAATCCTGCTAATTCACGGCTTCCCTACATCCAGTTGGGACTGGCAAGCACTCTGGCCCAAACTCGGCAAAGAAAGACGCCTGGTGTGCCTGGACCTTCTGGGGTTCGGATTCTCAGACAAACCCAACTACCGGCGATACACCATTCACCAGCAAGCCGATATTGTAGAAGCGCTGGTTCGACACTTAAAATTAAAAACGTTTCATGTACTGGCACATGACTATGGAGACACCGTTACCCAGGAGCTTCTGGCCCGCCAAAACGAAGGTGCCGGTGCGGGCCAATGGTTGTCTTGCTGTTTACTCAATGGCGGTTTATTCCCCGAGACCCACAAAGCGCTGATGATCCAAAAACTTTTGCTCAGCCCCCTCGGGCCAGCCATTAGCTCTCTAATGAAAAAGCCGCAGTTTGACCGTTCTTTTAGCCAGGTATTTGGGAAAGAGACACAACCCTCCAAACAGGAACTGGAGCAATTTTGGTTCTTAATCAACCACAATGGAGGAAAACATCTCTTTCACAATCTGATTACTTACATGCATGATAGAATTTTGCACCGCAAACGCTGGGTTGGGGCACTGCAAGACGCCAAAATGCCACTGGCACTAATAAATGGCTCAGTTGACCCGGTCTCGGGAGCCCATATGGTTGCGCGCTACAAGGCCCTACAGTGCCGCCTGGACTATCTCGCCGAGTTACCCAACATCGGCCACTATCCACAAGTGGAATCGCCAGAGAATGTCTTGCATCACTATTTGACCTTTCTGCCTCAGCAATTATCTGACACCGCGTAAGCCCCAGGCGATTTTGCGCACCGGCCGGTTTAAAACACCAAGCTGGCTTCACCAATTCCGGGGAATTCAACCTGCACCCGATCGCCCGGCTCAGCGCGTGGATAATCACTCCAGGTGCCAGTGGTCACCCAAGTTCCAGGTGGCAGCGTATACCCCAGTTGGCAGGCTTGATTAACAAACTGAGTTAGAAGGCTGGTGGGATCAAGTTGTGGATGGCTGCCGCTGTCCGCCACCACAAGCTTGTCGTTGATTAACAAACGGATTGCCTGGGTACCGGGTTCAATGCCCTGCCAGTTTTCTATGCCACTGCCGATCACCAGCCCTCCGTTCATCTGATTATCTGCAAGGTGCAGTAATTCACCGGCCTCTTGCCAGTTCTCCAGCCGACTGTCGAGCACTTCTATCGCCACGGCGACTCGGTCAATCGCAGCAAAAACATCTTCTTCCTTGTGAGTTTTATTGGCATCAAACCCCGAGTGGAACCGGTAAGCCAATTCCGCTTCCACATGGAGCGCGTTGAATACACGCCGACTAAAGTCTGCAGGGCTGGACTGACAATGAGAGGCTGCAATAGGCGCACAAAATACGGAGCCGTCACTCAGCAAACCCGTTTTCCAATTCATTGGTTTCGGGTCCAATTCACTACCGACTAGCGATTGAACCGTATAAGTTTCCTGAACAGACAGCTCGCAATCCAAGCGAACAGGTGTGCCGGATTGGTGTGCCTGCAGTAATTGCTGGCTGATGTTTTCACTATCTTTCTGAGTATTCAACTCACTTGCCCTCTTCGTTGATCCAGTAGATTATTCAGCCAATCAGGATCCATTTGCGGCACTGATGACAACAAGCGCTCAGTGTATTCATGGTGCGGAGGTGCAAACAGGGCTTTGCGTGTATCCTGTTCTACGACTTCCCCCTTCAACATCACCACCACTTCGTCGGCAATCGCCTGAACGGTCGCCAGATCGTGAGTGATAAATAAATAGGTGAGATTGAGCTCTTTTTGCAAGCGAGTCAGCAGGTCCAATATGCTTTTATTCACCGCCTGATCCAATGCCGAGGTGACCTCGTCACAAATAATAAATTCCGGTTCGGCGGCCAGAGCTCTGGCGATACAGATGCGTTGTTTTTGGCCTCCCGATAGTTCGCCCGGGTAGCGGTTGAGATATTGCCCGGGATCCAACTCCACCTGCTCAAGCAACTGTTCGGTGCGCGCCCGTTTTTCAGATCGATTCAAGCCCAGATAAAACTGGAGTGGGCGACCAATAATATCCGCTACTTTCTGCCGAGGGTTCAAGGCCGTGTCAGGCATTTGGTAAATCATTTGAATTTGTCGCAGCGTATTCTTGTCTCTTTGCTTGAAGTGAGTTGGCAAGGCCTTGCCATTAAACACAATGTCACCTCGACTGGCTTCCAGCAAGCCGGAAATGACCCGGGCAGTGGTCGACTTCCCCGAGCCAGACTCCCCCACCACAGCCAGGGTCTGGCCGCGCTTTACCTTAATGCTGATATCTTTGAGAATTTTCTCGCCGCCTTTAACATAGGAAGCATCGATATTGTTGAGCTCCATAATGACATCTGCATTGGCTGTATCGGCCTCTGGGCGCTGAATGTTACGAACCGCCCACAAAGTCTTTGTATAGTCCTCAACGGGGGCTGCCAGCATGGTTGCAGTATCTGCAATCTCAACCGTATTCCCGTTTTTCAACACTTGCATACGATCGGCCATTTGTGCGACCACGGCCAAATCGTGGCTAATGTAAAGTGCCGCGGTATTGTACTCTCTTACGATTTCACGAATTGCCGCCAACACTTCAATCTGCGTAGTGACATCCAGCGCCGTTGTCGGCTCATCGAAAATAATCAGGTCTGGCTTGCAGGACATCGCCATTGCCGTCATCGCTCGCTGCAACTGCCCTCCGGAGAGCTGGTGTGGATACCGAAAGCCAATGCTCTCGGGCGCTGGTAGCTGAAGCTTTCGGTAGAGGGAGATAGCCTCCTCTCTCGCGTCTTTATCATTGCTTGTTCCATGAGTTGTTGGTGCTTCTACATATTGATTAATCAGCTTGTGCGCGGGATTAAACGAGGCGGCCGCCGACTGCGCCACATAGGCAATGCGCATGCCTCGCAGTGCCTGTTTCTGTGAATCGCTGGCCCGAGCCATGTCAATGCCATCAAAATCTACAGAACCTCCGGTAATCTCACAGCCATTGCGCGTAAATCCCATCGCCGCAAGCCCGACACTGGACTTGCCCGCACCCGACTCACCAATCAAACCCAGAACCTCTCCTCGTTTGAGATCCAGGTCAATGCCGTGAACAATCTCACACCACTTATTGTCAACTCGCGCACTGATTTTTAGTCCACGAATGGTCAGCAGGTTTTCTTTGTTTTGCGCTTCAGTCATGTAATCCACTCGCTGCATGTAATTTCCAGTCGACCACAAAATTAATGGCAATGGTTAACAGGGCAATCGCACCTGCGGGCAGTAGAGGTGTGATATCGCCAAAGGCAATCAGTGTCGCGTTATCGCGCACCATCGAACCCCAGTCTGCCGATGGGGGTTGGGCACCCAGCCCAAGGAACGACAATGTGGAAATAAAGAGAAAAACAAAACAAAAACGCAAACCAAATTCTGCGATCAGCGGCGCACTGACATTGGGTAGAATTTCTCGGCGAATCAAATACCACATGCCCTCACCCCGGAGTCTGGCCGCTTCTACGTAGTCCATGACCACTACGGTCTGAGCAACGGATCGGGCCAGGCGAAATACTTTTGTTGAATCCAGCACCGCGATCACCAATATCAATGAGGTGGCGGATGTGCCCACAATCGTTAAAATCAGCAAGGCAAAAATCAGTGACGGTATCGCCAACAGGACATCAACCGTTCGGGACAAAAGTTGATCAACCAGACCACCTACTGTGGCCGCCAACAAGCCCATAAATCCCCCCAGCAGAAATGCCAGAACGGTGGCCATCAATGCCACCCCCACCGTATTGCGAGCCCCATAAATAATACGGCTTAACATATCTCGCCCCAGGCTGTCAGTGCCTAGCCAATAGGTGGAACTCCACGGTTCATAGGCCGCGCCAAGAATCTCCGTTTCACTGTAAGGGGCGATAACTGGTGCCAGCACAACCACAAGCAGGTAGAGACAAATAACAAAAATTCCAAACAGTGCACTGGCAGGTGCGCTGCGCAGCGAGGCCGGTAAATAGCGGGAAAGTAAGTGCAAAAAAATCTCCTAGCGCGGGTTTAACAATCGCGGGTTAGTGACAATAGAAAGCACGTCTGCAATCAGGTTCAACAGGATGAAGGTCCCTGCAAAAATCAAGCTGACCGCCTGCACAACAGTAATGTCACGCTTGGATACCGAATCTACCAGCAGCTGGCCGAGACCGGGGTAAACAAAAACCACCTCCACAACCACTACTCCCACAATCAGGTAAGCGAGGTTAAGAGCGATCACATTAATAATGGGAGCCAGGGCATTAGGCAGAGCGTGAAAAACGATAACACGCCAGGGGGAAACCCCTTTGAGTTGCGCCATTTCGACATAAGGACTGGCTAATACGTTAATAATTGCGGCACGTGTCATGCGCATCATGTGTGCGACAACCACGAGCGACAGGGTCAACACCGGCAACAATGTGCGGTGTAAGCGCTCACCAAACGGGGTGTCCGGATAGATATTTGCAAGCGAGGGAAAATACTGCAGTTTGATTGAGAAAAACAAAATCAGAATATAGGCCACAAAAAATTCAGGCAGTGAAATCGAAGACAAAGTAATGACATTGGCCGCTCGATCAAACAGAGAGTTACGATACAGCGCCGTTAATATACCCAGTAACAATGACAGGGGAACGGCAATCGCCGCTGCGTAGGCGGCAAGGAATAGAGTATTGCCCAGGCGGATGGATAAGAGGTCGGCAATGGATCGGCCGTTGGCGAGTGAATGACCAAAGTCCCCCGTCAGAATCTGGCCCAGCCATGTAAAGTAGCGGGTGGCCGCCGGTTGGTCCAGCCCCAATTCGGCTCGAAAAGCGGCGACGGTTTCAGGTGTTGCAGACTGGCCTAGAATTTCCTGGGCCAAATCGCCGGGCAGTAGTTCCACCGCAGAAAAAATCACAATCGACACAACCAACAGTGTCACAAACCCAAGTCCCAATCGCTTCAGAATCATCGTTATAATGGCATTCACAGTGGTACCCTTTGTAATACGTTCAATGACTGTACCTTGATTGATTGCTCACAATGACTACGCAAGCCACCAGCGCTCCATAAATCGCTGACCATCCAGATCAAAGTTCGAGGCCACCTGATCGGCGTGCATCACTTTGTGACTCATGGCATCAACGTAGTTGCCAAACATTGGAATAATCGTGCTGCCTTCGTCACGCACCAGTTTTTGCATATCAAAATACATTTCCCGACGCCTTTCCAGATCGAATTCGGATCGTGCGGCCACTAGCAAGCGATTAAACTCAGCGTTATCCCAGCGCGATTCATTCCAGGCAACACCTTTGGCATAAGACGTGGTGAACATCCAGTCTGCAGTCGGTCGACCTCCGCTGTAACTGGCACAGAAACTCTTTTTGAGCCACACGTTAGACCAGTAGCCGTCGCTGGGCTCGCGAATCACATCAATTTTGAGCCCCGCCCTGGCGCTGCTTTCCGAGAATAAAACGCCCCCTTTGACCGTATCGCTGCCCCATGAGTTATCGGCCATATGCAGCTTGACATTGAGTGTTTGTAATCCGGCTTTTTGTAAATAATACCGCCCCTTGTCAGGGTCATACTCACGTTGTTCGAGCTCAGTGTTAAAAAATGGCACGGTGGGTCCAATCGGGTGATCATTGCCGACCACGCCCCGCCCTTTAAGAATTTTATCTACCATTTCCTGACGGTCGATGGAATATTTAAAGGCCATACGTACGTTATTGTCAGTAAAGGGCGCGACGTCTGACAACATTGGCAAGGTGTAGTGTTTATTGCCGGTTCTCTGCTCCACTTTGACATTGGGGTGCCGCTCCAGCAGGTGCAAAGTTTTTAAGTCGGGTCTGTCAATCAAATCAACACCGCCCGTTATCAGGGCACTCAATCGTGCAGCAGGATCGGCAACCAGTATAATTTCAATCGTATCCAGATGGGCGCGATCAGGTTTCCAATAATGAGGGTTGCGCTGATAAACCGCCCTAACCCCAGGGTCAAAGGTATGCACCCGATAGGCACCTGTGCCATTCATACTGGTCACGTCAATGCTGTCACCTTCAGCGGGATGGATAACAAGGTTGTACAAACTGAATACAAACGGAAAATCTGTGTTGCCACTGTTGAGTTCCATCACCACGGTGTCGCTGCCACGAGCTTTAATACTCACGATATCAGCCACCAGAGGCTTGGCGCTGGACTTTGAGTCGACTTTGCGGTGATGGTTGATGGAGGCGACCACGTCGTCGGCCGTCAGGGGTTTACCGTTGTGAAATTGAATGCCCTGGCGCAAGTGAAAAGTCCAGATTCGAGCGTCGGGGCTCGCCTCCCAGCTCTCTGCCAGCTCCGGCACCAGTGTGCCATCCGGCGCAATTTCAGTCAGACAGTTGAATACGCCATAGGCATAGGCAAACATGAAATCATTGCTAAATGTCGCCGGGTCCACTGAATCGGACAGGGCACCCTGTGTAAAACCGACCCTCAGCGTGCCTCCCTTTTTTGGCGTCTGCGAGCTCGGCTTTGGCGCAGGCCCTGATGCCGGCTCAGATGCAAATAAAGAGCCTGCTCCCGCGCTCGCCCCCAGCGTGGCTCCCATAGACAGAGCCTTTGATACAAATGTTCTTCGATCGATCATTTTATTTTTATCCTGGCTGCCATTGTGAACCCAGATTTTTTCTATCGATAAATATTTTCTACATTAAAACGCCAGTGTTATGGCCTTGGTCGTCGAATAATTGCGTAAGGCCTCAAGGCCTTTCTCTCGACCGATACCCGATTGCCTGTTGCCCCCAAACGGCACCTCAATGCCCCCGGCCCAATAGTCGTTGACCGTCACCTGACCGGCATCAATGGCTCTCGACAAACGCAAGGCCTGCGTCACGTTTTGAGTATAGATACCGGCAGCCAATGCAAACTGGGTGCAGTTGGCGGCAACAATCGCCTGTTCCGGGTCATCAACTACTTGTACGGTGAGCACAGGACCAAAAATCTCTTCCTGAACCAGTTCATCTTGCATCGGCACATCATCCATGATCGTGGGCGCATAAAACCAGCCACTTTCTGAATCGGCAACCTTCAGGCGATGTCCACCACAGGCAATACTTATACCACGGGCGCGCGCACGTTCGACAAAACCTTCAATCTTTTCTAACTGCTCTCTGGAGTTAATCGCTCCATAATTCGGATTTTGAAGTGCGTGACCCGCTTGCAACTGAGCCGTTTTTTCCACTATTTTGTCGACCAATGCCCGGTGAATACTGCGTTCAACAACCAGCCTGGAGCCCGCCGAACAAATTTGGCCCGCGTTATAAAAAATCGCCCACAATACACCTTCTGCAGTTTTCTCCAGGTCGCAATCCGCCAGGGCCACTATCGGTGATTTGCCGCCCAGTTCCAGTGTCACGCTACTGATATGAGCAGCCGCCGCCTGCATAACTTTCGAACCCGTTCCCACCGAACCGGTGAAAGTAGTGTGACGTACCTTTGGGTGGTCCACTAGAGGGGCCCCTGCCCCCTGGCCTGTACCGGGAATGACATTGTAAACACCGTTGGGCAAACCGGCCTCTTTAAACAAACCCGCCAACAGCAAGGCCGACAAGGGCGTTTGCTCTGCAGGTTTTACCACCGCCGTACAACCCGCAGCCAGTGCGGGTGCCACGCCCCGAATGGTTGTAGCCAAAGGATAGTTCCAGGGAATAATGTGCGCAGTAACTCCGACGGGCTCCAGGCAGGAGAATGAAAAAGTCTCAGCGCCCAGCGGAAAGCTGTCGCCCTGAATTTTGTCTGCACAACCTGCGTAATAACGCAAAGCCTGAACAGAACTGCCGATGTCACCCTGGGCTTCTCCCAGCGGTTTACCCGAGTCCAGAGCTTCCACCACCGAAAAGAAATCGGCTTGCTGCTCCAAGAGGTCGGCTGTACGGGCTAAAATCATGCCTCTGGCGCTGGGTTTTAGGTCGCGCCAATGTGAATGAAAAGCGGCGTCAGCGGCTTCTACCGCCCTGGCGACATCCTCGGCTTGTGCGGCACTGACAGCCGCAAAACTCTTGCCCGAAGAGGGGTCGGATACCTCAAGCGTCTCACCACCCGCAGCATCGCACCACTCCCCCGCAATGAACAACTGGCTTGGCAGTTCACTCAAGGTGCCAGTGGAGAAGTATTCATTTTTTAATTCTGTGATCCGCTCAGACATGGGATTCCTCTGTGGCACAGGGCCAGCTTAACAAGTGTAATTGGGTTATGTTCAAAACCGTGAGCCGTTGAAACTCACTTGATACTCGGCATTGGCCAACCATTGCGTATCTATTTCCACGCCCCACCCCGGTTGCTGTGAGAGAATCAACTGACCGGCCTCAATTTTATACGTCGGACTAAAGATCCCGGTCTGCCAGGGGTAGTAATCGAGCCCCTCGATAGAAAATTCCAGGTATTTTCCGGCGTTGGGAATTGCGGCCATCATGTGCGCAGAAAACAAGGTGACCAGCGAGAGGTTAGCGCAGTGCACAGTCACAGGCAGGTTCGCCTGTTCTGCCATACGTGCCACCTGCAAGCTTCTGGTCAATCCACCCATGTAACACACATCCGGCTGCACCACATCCACGACCTTGCGTTCAATCATCTGCTGCCAGGCGATCATGTTGTTGTCCTGCTCGCCCCCGGATACATCGATATCCAGCGCGTCAGTGACTTTTTTAGTCCAGTCCTGCTCCCAGTAGGGGCAGGGTTCCTCAAAATGAGAAACGCCGTAATCTTCTAACATGCGCCCCACTTCAATCGCTTTGTCCGCAGTGTAGGCACTGTTGGCATCTACCAGCAAGGTGGCCTCATCACCCAGGGTTTGACGAACATGTTTAACAATAGCCTCTGTCCGCCCTGGCCACTGGTCAACGTCGTGGCCGCATTCCCGGCCGATTCGAAATTTAAAGGAGTGATAGCCAAACTCCTCCCGCAATGCCAGAAAACGTTCCGCCTCCTGTTCCGGCGTGATGTCGCGTCGCATGCTTGACGCATAAACCGGTAACACCGTTTGCTCACTGCCCAATAACTGAGCCACACTTTTACCGGCCTGTTTGCCTTTGATGTCCCACAGGGCGGTATCAAGCCCACACAATGCACGGTATAGGTACGTTCCCGGAAACTTATGTTCACGCTCCAGAATAAATTGGTTCAGGGCCTCAATATCTCCACCGTCGCGACCCAGCGCGTGAACCGCAATGTGCCGGTGAACGATTTGCGAAGTAATGTCGGCATTGTAGGTGGACACTTGTCCCCACCCCTCGTGGCCGCTTTCGGTTCGAACTCGCACAAAGCCAACGTATTCATTGGTAAATGTTTCGATACTGACAATCTTCACAGAAGTCTCGCTTCACTGTATTGAGGGCCCCTATTAGTACCAAGCCTTGTCACGAAAAACAAATGAAGTATTATTGACCTAAGGCATCATTTTATTTGTCGCTAGGCGCAAGAGAACACAGACTATGAGTTATCAGCTCCCCCCGCTCAACTGGCTGCGGGCCTTTGAAGCCGCTGCTCGCTACAACAATTTTACCGCTGCGGCGAAGGAGCTAAGCCTGACTTCCGCTGCAGTCAGCCATCAGGTGCGTTCACTGGAGCAACACCTCGACCTACAGCTTTTTGAACGTTTGCCTCGCAGCCTGAGACTCACGGACAAAGGCAGGGCCTATTTGCCCTCTGTGCGGAGGGCATTTGAAGACTTGTCAGCCTCAACCATCGGGCTCTTTGGGTCTAAAAACAAGCAATCTATTCGCGTGCGCTGCACCGCAGCCCTGTCGGTGCTCTGGCTGGCTCCCCGCTTAAAACGTTTTCAGGATTTATACCCCGAAATCGATATTCGTCTGTATACAGCGATCTGGACGGAAGCGCTAAGCAACGACGACATCGACATTGATATTCGTTTTGGAGACGGTAACTGGGCGGGGTTTAATGCACTAAAGATTTTGCACGACCCCTCTATCATCGTGGCCACCCCGGACATGGCCAGCCTGATTCAAAGTGCCATCGCCGGAGACGATAAAACAACCACCGGCCCTCTGAAAGGTATTCAGATTATGGGGTGTGAAGGCCGCTGGCAATCGATAGTAGAAAAACTGTTAGGAGGTATCAATCTGGACGTTTCCCTGATAGTAGACACCTCGTTGAACGCCCTGCAATTAGCCTGTGCAGGAGCGGGCATTGCGCTGGTGCA
>CAJWCA010000086.1 GCA_913020395.1 uncultured Cellvibrionales bacterium
TCATGGTCGGTGTTGTTGGCGCCCTGGCGGCCTTCTATCACGACTCATTGGACATCACCAACCCAGAACACCGTCAAATATCGGCTCATCGCCTGATTGCCAAGATGCCCACCCTGGCGGCAATGTGCTACAAGCACCACATCGGCCAGCCCTTCATGTATCCCAACAACAAATTAGGATACGCAGAAAACTTCCTGCACATGATGTTTGGCACGCCTTGCGACGACCCAGAAGTGAATCCTATTCTGGCCCGCGCCATGGATAAAATTTTCCTCCTGCACGCCGACCACGAACAAAACGCCTCTACTTCTACAGTCCGCCTGGCAGGCTCTTCCGGCGCTAACCCCTTTGCGTGTATTGCGGCAGGTATCGCAACACTTTGGGGCCCCGCTCACGGCGGCGCCAACGAAGCGGTATTGAGCATGCTTGAAGAGATCGGCAGCGTTGACAATATCGACGCATTTGTCGCCAAGGCCAAAGACCGCAATGACCCCTTCCGCCTGATGGGCTTCGGTCACCGCGTTTACAAGAATTTTGACCCGCGCGCCAAAGTCATGAAAGAAACCTGTGACGAAGTGCTGGCTGAACTCGGCCTGGAAAACGATCCGCTGCTGGCGATTGCCAAACGCCTGGAACAGATAGCACTGGAAGACGAGTATTTCATTGAGAAAAAACTCTACCCCAATGTCGATTTCTACTCGGGTATTATCATGAAGGCAATCGGTATTCCCACCGATATGTTCACCGTGATTTTTGCCACCGGCCGCACCGTTGGCTGGATTGCCCACTGGCATGAAATGATCAGCAACCCTTATAAAATTGGCCGTCCACGCCAGCTTTATAAAGGTTACACCACCCGTGACTTTACGCCTCTTGAAGAGCGCAGCTAAGTCCGGAGATCAACACTTGATTGAAGCCGCTGTTACAGCGGCTTTTTTTTGCCTTTACCTTAACGGGTTTCTTCTTCAATTCTTTCTGTGAGCCCACGCCATTGCGGCAGTGCCCCCGACTTTCCCGCCAGCTTGCGGCCACGTGATTTTGCCAGCCATAAACTGTCGCCATTAAAACTGTACACCGGTAACAGGTCGGTGCGCTGGGATGCCGGCAAGATAGTTTTGTTTATATTATCTAAAATGAGAGGTTCTGCATCGGGGCTGGAATAATAGGCCAGCACCATGTGCGCCTGATTGTATTCCAAAGATTTTACGTAGGTGATTCTGAGTTTATCGGCGAGCACGCCACCGTCTTTGAGGGTGAAATATTTCCCAATCGAAAAATCTTCACAGTCTCCGCCGTGGGTGGCCAGCGTTTCAATTGGCGTCGCCCAATAATCTTCTCTGCCCCAGTGCTCCAGGTCAGTCACCCATCGCACCAGGTTAAAAAAATCGTTGGCCTCAGACATACGTTGCTGGTCGCCCTCTGCCACACTGGCCTGGCTGGCTTCCAACAGGTCCTGCCACTCACTGACCCGCTCACGGGCGGGCAAACCATAGTTAACAGCAACACGATCCAGAGCGCTCTCGCTGATACCCCGATACTGGGCCTGAGCCATTCCTGCAACTAGCAGCAGCCCTATCATCACCCCGCACCGGTAAAAAACAGCCATATTCACACAATCCCATTAATATTCAGCAGCGCTTAGTCTACCCCAGTTTAAAGATCGGACACAAAAAAGCCCGGTCGAAGCCGGGCTTTTGAAGGAGCAGAACGTGCGCTTACCCGTCTGCTGACAAGGTGCCACGCTTAATCTGATCGCGTTCGATAGACTCAAACAGAGCTTTAAAATTGCCCTCTCCAAAACCATCATCTTTTTTGCGCTGAATGAACTCGAAAAAGATGGGTCCCAATCGGGTTTCAGAAAATATCTGCAACAGTAAACGGGGATCATTGTCTTCGGTAGAGCCGTCAACCAAAATACCGCGAGCCTTGAGTTCGTCGACGGGTTCGCCGTGTCCGGGCAGGCGCTCTTCCAGCATGTCGTAATAACTCCCGGGAGGTGCGGTCATAAACGGCACACCCAGAGCTTGAAGTTTGTCCCAGCACCCAATCAGGTCATCACAGGAAAAGGCAATGTGCTGAATGCCTTCGCCATTGTAGGCCATGAGATATTCTTCGATCTGACCGCTGCCGCCGCCGGACTCTTCGTTCAGGGGAATACGAATTAAACCGTCGGGTGCCGTCATGGCGCGGGACTGCAGGCCGGTGTATTCACCCTTGATGTCGAAATAACGAATTTCTTTGAAGTTAAACAACTCTTCATAGAACTTGGCCCAGTAGTCCATCCGGCCGCGATAAACGTTGTGGGTCAAGTGGTCAATCACTTGGAAGCCACAGCCCACCGGATTGCGGTCAACGCCTTCGAGGTATTCAAAGTCGATATCGTAGATTGAACTGCCCTCGTCACAGCGGTCGATCAAATACAGAGCCGCGCCGCCAATTCCCTTAATGGCAGGCAGCTTTAATTCCATGGGGCCAGCGGGAATATCCAGCGGCTCAGCGCCCTTTTCTATCAAGTAGTCGTAGGCTTTATGGGCATCGTGAACACGAAATGCCATGCCACAGGCACTGGGGCCATGGTCTTTGGCAAACCAGTCCGCCGCACTTTTGGGTTCATAGTTGATGATGAAGTTAATGTCACCCTGACGCCACAGGTCAGCTTTCTTGGAACGGTGACTGGCAACATGAGAAAAACCCATCGAGGTAAATACCGGTTCAAGAATACCGCTCTCGGGAGCCGCAAACTCAACAAATTCAAAACCTTTTAATCCTACGGGATTCTCAAATAGATCCGCCATTTTTTACTCCTAACAATCTGTTCAGGGGGTAGATACTCAGGGATACAGCCAATTTTTGCGTCGCTGTACGTTCAATAATATTAGGAAATTATAGTGGCTATTTTGCGAAGGGACTTTGCCATTTTGCCTAAAATGCGGCAGAATTTGGCAAGATTACACCCATTATTGGTAAATACTTAACGGAATCCACCATGAGCGAAACAAAACAGGCCCTGAGCCACAGCGAGCGAAAAATTCTTCAGGCGCTGCAAGCCAACGGTCGCATGTCCAATGTCGAGTTGGCACAGCACATCGGTCTGTCTGAATCCCCCTGTTTTCGCAGGGTGCGGCAATTAGAGGAGAGCGGCACCATCACCGGCTATAGCGCCAACCTGGACCAGCGCAAGCTAGGCCTGGAGGTGACAGCCTTTGTTCAGGTCGATCTGGATCAGTGCTCAGAAAAAGAAACCGAAGGGTTTTTATCCGCAGTGAGAAACGAAGAACATATAACTGAATGTTATGCCATGAGCGGTGATTATGACTATTTACTCAAGGTGGTCTCGCGCAATATCGATCATTTTGGCGAAATCAGCATGAAACGTATTCTGAAATTCCCCGGCGTTAAAAATATCGTCTCGAGTTTTAATTTGATGGAGGTGAAAAACAGCAGGATTTTGCCGACAATTGGAGAGTAACTAGGGCGTTTTGGAGGGTAATTTGCGCTACAAATTCCATCGACAATAGCACCGCAGATAAGTGCTGGCCAGCGTTTTTACACGCTTAAGGCAAATTAGTTGATTTGAGTAAATTATTTGATTGCAGCCCGAAAAAACACTTGAAAAAAAGCCGGCGCAGACCAATGATTAATCTCAGGCGGTGCGAAAAGTGCACCCCCTGTTTTTCTCTTCCTTAAGGAGTAATGCCTATGAAGCCAGCTGTTGATGTAGTCTACCGAGATCTCGACGCTTCCTCTGCTCTCAATTCAATTATCCACAAAAAATTCGCTAAACTCAGTCGTTATTCAGACCAAATTACCCGCAGTCGCGTTGTACTGGATACGCCCCACAGCCACAAACACAAAGGCAAGCAGTATCGGGCCTCTATCGAATTATCAGTCAAAGGGACCCCCGTCACCATCACCCACGACGACAGCTCCATCCACCTCGCGGTGAGAGACGCTTTTAGTATCGCGGAACGGAAGCTGAAAAACATTACGGGTAAACGTGTGGCAGGCCGGCACAAAACCGCTGCACCCCAGGTCGATACCCAGACCGACAGTGAAATTGACGTCGAAAATGCCTTTGATGACAATCTGGAATCCGAATTTTCAGAGCACTAGTTCACACTAGTTGTTAGTTGATCGCCTGATGTTCCAGCTCGACAAGGGCTGTATTCATCAGGTTATCGCCGCTGTATTTATAATCAAATGTTAACCCACAGCGATACCAACTCTCCTGCCGGCAACGGCTCATTATCACGCCGTCGACCTCTAACATAGAACCGCCCTCTTCCCTCACCTGAAGCGCAAGACGTTGCCCTATCTGGAAAAGATGTGGTGTCAGCACCGCAATACCATGCTGATTAAAATCCATGGGAATCAATGAGGGTTGTTTTAACTTCGCCTCGGAGCTTACCTCCTGTTGCCCTGAGCCCGTGATCGACGTGACTGTCACCTTTAAACCGTCCGCAGAATATCTCTTATATCTGCGCCTTTCTGTCTGTTGAGCCATAGATGGACTCCTGTTTATTGTTATCTACCTTCAGGCGGCATAACAATAAGTATGGTCGGAGTGCCGGGATGAGCAAGGCCCCGCTTGAAAATTAAACCAACGGTTACAAGGCTCGCTTTATCTCGTTGTGCCTGTCAGACACCTAAATCTGAAGGTACCATGCTGTCGACCTCTGCAATCGACTATGTGGTCGAATAAACATTGTTCGTCTTATAACAAGAAATCATATTCAAACTGTCAGGATCTTCCCCGTCATGAACGTCTTTAAACGCCAATCCAGCAAGCTGATTCAGCACTGCTTAGCCGTCTTGTTGCCATTATTTGTTCTCCAGCCAGTGAGTGCTGATGTGGGTACAAGCAACGATATTGACCCGTCGCGGGACTATCACTCTTTTGCCAATACGCACCAGCTAATTAGCACACACCTGGAATTAGACTTGACGGTGGACTTCGATAAACACCAATTGCGAGGCAAGGTCACTCACACGCTTGCCTACCAGGACCCGACAGCCAGGACACTGACCCTGGATACCAGAGGCCTGACCATTGAAAAGGTTGAATCTCTCACCCAGAGCGGCTGGCAGCGCAGTGAGTTCTCGCTCGACACGCCCGATCCGGCACTGGGCAGCGCGTTGCATATTGAGCTTCCGGCCAAGGCAACACAAGTAAGCGTGCACTACAGCACCAGCCCCGAGGCATCGGGCCTGCAATGGCTAAACCCCGCTCAAACGGCCGGCAAGCAATACCCCTTCTTGTTCACTCAGGCCCAGGCCATACACGCCCGCAGCTTTATTCCCCTGCAAGACACACCACAGGTACGCACCACCTATGAGGCGACACTGAGAACACCTAAAACCCTGCGCGCGGTGATGGGCGCGGAGAATGACCCCGATGCCCCGCGCAATGGCGTGTTCACCTTCAAAATGCCCCAGGCCATTCCTTCCTACCTCATTGCTCTGGCGGTGGGCGATCTGGAATTTAAAGCCATGGGCAAACGCACCGGTGTTTACGCGGAACCCTCTATGCTCGACTCAGCCGCCAGTGAGTTCGAAGATACCGAAGCCATGTTAGAGGCGACGGAAAAGAAATTTGGCCAGTACAGCTGGGGCAGATACGACCTGCTGATACTGCCTCCCAGCTTCCCTTTTGGTGGCATGGAGAATCCTCGGCTGTCTTTTATTACCCCTACGGTCATTGCCGGAGACAAAAGCCTTGTCTCCCTTATCGCCCACGAACTGGCCCACTCCTGGTCGGGCAACTCCGTCACTAACGCCACCTGGCGAGATCTGTGGCTGAACGAAGGGTTCACCACCTACCTCACCTATCGCATTATGGAAATTATCTATGGCGAGCGACGGTTTGCGATGGAGAGTGTGCTGGGTTACCAAGACATGGAAGAGTCTGTAAGGGATGAACTGGAAAAGGATCAGTGGCTCGCCATTGATGTTAGAGGGCGTGACCCGGACGATGCCTTCTCTAACATACCCTATGAAAAAGGCGCACTGTTTCTCACAGAAATGGAACAGAAAGTGGGTCGAGAAGCGTTTGATATTTTTCTAAAACAGTATTTAGAAGACTATGCATTCACCAGTTTGCACACAGAGGAATTCCTGGATTACCTCAACAAAAACTTAATAGAAAAACACCCGGAAAAACTGTCTCTTGCAAGAGCGCACGAATGGATTTATCAGGCTGGGTTTCCTGCAAACGCGCCACGGCCCACATCCAATGCTTTTGACCTGATCGATGAAAATCGCACACAGTGGCTGGCGGGAAAACGCAAAGCCAGCGCCATAGATGCCTCGGCCTGGACAGTGCACGAGTGGTTGTATTTCCTCAACAACATGCCAGAGAAACTGTCACTACAGGCGATGGAAGAACTGGACGCCAGCTTTAATTTGACGGCATCACTCAACAACGAAATTGCCCATAGCTGGTTATTGCTGACAATCAAAAATCAATACCTTGCGGCCAATGAGCGCCTTGAGAGCTACTTGATTGAGATTGGTCGTCGCAAGCTCATCAAGCCACTTTACGAAGAACTGGTTAAGTCGCGAAGGGGTTTAAAATTTGCCCACGAAGTTTATGCCAAGGCACGGCCGGGTTATCACCCACTCGCCCAGAGCTCGATGGATGACATTGTGATTGGTGATAACTGGAATGTATCCAAACCTCCAGGCAACTGGAATAAAGTTACAATCGACACCAGTGAAACAACCTGGTCTTTTGTGGACATTAGCCCAGACGGAAAAACGATTATTTTTGACATGCTGGGGGATATTTACCAAATCGGCATTGAGGGGGGTGAGGCCACCGCCCTCACCGAAGGCATCGCCTGGAATTTCCAGCCCCGCTTCAGCCCTAACGGCCGAGAGATTGCTTTTATTTCGGACCGGGACGGCACCGACAATCTATGGGTTATGGCGGCCGATGGCAGCAAGGCCAGAAAGGTCTCGCTTGAAGGCTCAGTGAAGGAGGATACACACAATATCCATACGCCATTCTGGAGCCCAGACGGCCAGTGGATTGCAGCGCGCAAAGGTTATGTGTCAGGACGCAGTATTCCCGCCGGTGCCATATGGATGTTTCACGCCTCCGGCAGCGAAGGCATTATGCTGGTAGATCGCATGCACGCGGAAGACAGCCAGAAAAACATTGCTGAACCCTCTTTCTCTCCCGACGGGAAATACATTTACTACACCCAGGACATCACTCCGGGCGTTCAGTGGCAATACAATAAAGATGCCACTGGCAGCATTCATGCCATCAAACGTTTTAACCGTGATAATGGTGAAAATGAAATTTATGTCAGCGGCCCCGGAGGAGCAATTCGCGCTATTCCCTCCCACGATGGTCAGACACTGGCCTTTGTGAAACGCCTGCCCAATATGCACAGTGCGCTGTACTTGAAGGACCTGAAATCCGGCAATGAACGCATGCTGTTCGACAAACTGGATCGCGATAACCAAGAGACTACGGGCACCCACGGTAACTACCCCGCTTTTGCCTGGACTCCTGATAATAAACAACTGATTTTTTGGGCTGACGGGCACATTCAATCCGTTGACGTGGAAACGGGCGGTGCACAAGTTATCCCCTTCCATGTGAGCACCAGCCGCAAAATTCACGACACCTTGCGAACGGAAATCGACGTGGCCGGCGATACATTTGAGGTGAAAATGCTTCGCTGGTCACAGCACCACCCAGAAAAAAATGAAGTCTTGTTTCAGGCCCTGGGTTACCTCTATCGCCAGGACCTCAACTCAGACACACCTCAGCGCCTGAGCAAACAAAAAGATCACTTTGAATATTGGCCGAGCTATTCCGCCGACGGTACTAAAATTGCCTACGTGAGCTGGAATGACGAAAAGCTGGGTGCTGTTCGCCTGATGCCTTCCAAAGGGGGTCGCAGCACCGTCATTACGGAAAACCCCGGACATTATATTGAACCGAAGCTGTCACCAGACGGTAAAAACGTTCTTTATCGCAAACTCGGTGGTGGTCATTTGTTATCGCCGCTGTGGTCTTCAGAACCGGGCCTGTACCTCGCGTCTAGCAAAGGTGGAAAAGAAAAACGCATCAGTAAAGAAGGGTTTGACGCTCACTTTTCAGCTGACGGCAAACATATTTTCTACTCTGACTTTGATAGTGAAGACAATCTCACCCTGAACCGAATTGAGCGCAGTGGCGAGCACAAACGAGTGATTGCAAAAGGTGAACAGGCAACCGCATTCCGGGTTTCCCCCGACGGCAAGTGGCTGGCGTTCACTGAACACTTTAACGCCTATGTATTGCCACTAACCTCTACCGGCAAGGTCTTTGATGTCGAACGTGACATGAAATCACTGCCGGTAAAACAGGTGTCCGATCGCAGTGGTGACTTTTTAGTGTGGTCTGCCGACAGCAAGGCGCTGCACTGGTCAAACGCCAGCACACTGTACTCCAGCCGTTTGAGCGATGTGTTTGCTGCCAATAAAGACAGCAATAATGATGTCGACCCTGCCGCAGTCACAAGCAAACTTGAACTCGGATTTTCAACCCGGGCCGACAAACCTTCGGGGCATGTCGCGCTGCTTAATGCTCGCATTGTTACCATGCGCAATGCCGAACAAGAACAGGAAGTGATTGAAAACGGCAGCCTGTTAATCAAAGACAATCGAATTGTTGCCGTGGGCAGTAAGGGCAGTGTTGAGATTCCAGACAATGCCTACACACTCGACCTTAAAGGCAAGACCGTGATGCCCGGCCTGGTTGATGTGCACGCACACGGCAGTGCCGCCAGTTACGAAATGCAGCCGCAACAAAACTGGCAGCAATTTTCCAACCTCGCCTTTGGTGTCACGACCATTCACGACCCCAGCAACGACAGCAGTGAAATCTTTTCACACGCAGAAATGCAACGCAAAAGACTGGTATTAGGCCCCAGAACCTACAGCACCGGCAAGATTCTTTACGGTGCCAAAGGTGCGGGATACCGCTCGGTTATTAACAGCTATGACGACGCCCTTTTTCACGTTCAACGCCTGAAAGACGCCGGCGCCATTGCCGTTAAAAGTTACAACCAACTTCGCCGCGACTCTCGCCAGCAAGTGATCGCTGCAGCTGACGCTTTGGGCATGATGGTTGTGCCGGAAGGCGGCATGAAGTTTCAGCACAACATGACCCACATTATGGACGGTCACACCGGGGTAGAACACGCCCTGCCGATCGGCAAAATTTATCAAGACGTTGTGGATTTCTGGGCGGCCAGTAAAACAGGTTATACACCAACATTTGGTGTTGCTTATGGCGGTTTGAGTGGAGAGCTGTATTGGTATGATCGCACCGAAGTATGGAAAAACGAACGCCTGATGCGTTACGCCCCGCGCTCAGTGATTGAACCCCGGGCTATGCGTCGTCCAAAGGCACCCGATGAGCACTACAACCACTTCCGTGTCGCCGGTGAGGCCAAAACCCTTCGCAACGCAGGCGTGAAGGTTAACATTGGTGGTCACGGCCAGCGTGAAGGCCTGGCCGCTCACTGGGAGATGTGGATGATGGCGCAGGGCGGCTTTACCCCCTGGGAAGCCATGCGCGGGGCAACCATCGACGGTGCCCATTATTTGGGGCTGGATAAAGACCTGGGTTCCATTGAGGTTGGCAAACTGGCCGATATTGCCATTGTCGACGGCAACCCGCTTGCTGATATTCGACGTTCCGAGTACCTGGCCTACACCATGATCAATGGTCGCCTCTATGACGTCAGTGATATGAGCGAGGTCGGCACGGGGTCTTTCAAGCGCAAACCCTTCTTCTTCGAACGTGAAGGCGGGGATACTTTATCCGTGACTGCACAGCAGGCACTTGAGGCCAAAGCCCAAAAATATCACTGGAAACACTGAGCCCTTCCCCGCCATTTCGACTCTTCGCAATGGCGGGCGCCTCAGGAGTTAAACATGCCTGCGTCGGGGTCTTCTTCCTCTTCCTGAATTTCTTCAAGCGACAGACTCATGCCTCCGCCAATAGCAGACGCCGCCGGTTTATCACCCTCGCCTTCGGCGGGCGAGTCTGAACTTTCTGCCAGCTTAATTCTCAGACGCAGATTGTTTTCTGAATCCGCATTGCGCAGCGCATCTTCCAGATTGATGCGCCCCTCTAGATAAAGTTTGTAGAGCGCGCCGTCAAAGGTTTGCATTCCCAGGTTTTCGGATTTCTCCATGATCTCTTTAATGCTGTGCAGATCACCCCTTAATATCAACTCTTGTATTGTCTTGGTGCCCAGGAGAATTTCCACCGCCGCACAACGTTTACCTTCCACGGTCGGCACCAGGCGCTGCGAGACAAAAGCCCGGAGGTTCATGCCCAGGTCCATCAACAATTGATTGCGCCTTTCCTCGGGGAAAAAGTTGATAATGCGATCGAGTGCCTGATTGGCATTATTGGCATGCAAGGTGCTGATGGCGAGGTGCCCCGTCTCGGCAAATGCCAGGGCATGTTCCATGGTTTCGCGGTCGCGAATCTCGCCGATAAGTATCACGTCGGGCGCTTGGCGCAGCGTGTTTTTTAAAGCGTTGTGCCAGTTGCGGGTATCGACCCCAATCTCACGCTGATTGACGATACATTTTTTGTGTTTGTGAACGTATTCCACGGGGTCTTCAATCGTAATGATATGACCACCCGCAGAGCTGTTGCGGTGGTCAATCAACGCGGCGAGAGAGGTCGACTTACCAGAACCTGTGCCGCCCACAAACAGAATCAAACCCCGCTTGGTCAAAATCACTTCTTTCAGAATTTCAGGCAGTTTTAGATCTTCAAACTTGGGAATGTCGGTTTGAATATTACGCGCCACAATCGAGACTTCGTTGCGCTGCCTGAAGATATTGATACGAAATCGCCCAACCTGGGGAATGGAGATGGCCAGATTCATTTCCAGCTCATGCTCAAACTCTACCCGCTGCTCCTCGTCCATTATGTCGTGGGCAATTTGAGCCACTTCACCGGATTTTAAGGGGGTCTTATCCAGAGGTTTGAGCACGCCCTGGAACTTTGCACAGGGAGGTGCGCCGGTGCTTAAATAAACATCAGAGCCATCGTTTTTTGCCATTATTCGCAGGTAGTCTGTAAAACCCATTGTCGCTGTTCCTTTTGACCTTATCGAAGACCTGACAAAGCGTCTGTATCCTTTCAGTTATAGCAGAAGCGCGGGTGTGCGGCACTATTGTGGGGGCACTATTGTAGGGGCACTCCACTGTGAAATCTGAAGACCCGGTCTTCGGACAGAACAGCCTGCTCTTCTATCTCTAGAAAAAACGCCACCCTCTGCTCGACAGGTTCGTCGCCGTGGGCCTTCGCCAGAAACAGGTAGTCCTGATAATGGCGTGCCTCTGATTTTAATAGGGAGTAATAAAACTTACTGAGCTCGGGATCGAGATGAGGCGCTAGTTTTTCAAAGCGCTCGCAGGACCGCGCCTCGATAATTGCCCCGACAATCAGCGTGTCCATCAGTGCTGGAATTTGCTCTTTGCGGATATGTTTTGCCATCAGCCCGGCATAACGGCAGGGTTTAAAGGGCTGGTAAGCAATTTTGCGTTTTTTCAAAATGGCCAAGACCTGCTCGAAGTGACGCAACTCTTCCCGCGCCAGTCGACTCATTTTATTTAATAGGTCCAACTTGTTGGGATTGCGGGCAATCAGGGTCATGGCCGACTGTGCCGCCCTCAACTCATTCATGGCATGATCGACGAGCAGCGTTTTCTGGTTTTCCAATGCTGCGGCAACCCAGGCGTCTGGGGTTCGGCAGGGCAGAAAATCAACGAGGGCAGAAATATCGGTCATTGCAGGTGAGCCTGTTGGTAAAAACAGGGGATTTTAGGCCAGTACCTGACCCGGGGCAATATAACGTTCGTAATGGGCGCAGGATAAGGTGTAGTAGTCCCGGTCTATCGCATCCTTGATCTCAACCAGTGACTCTGTCTCCCAGCCCGCCTGGCGAGCCAGCCCGTAGTGCGCCAGGTCTCCCAATTGACTGGCTCCCGCTCGAAGCAAATCATTAATCCAACAATAAGCATTTTGATCGGGGTTATAGCGTATCGACTGGTGTTTGAGTTGCTCAACTAACAGAGACTCATCAATAAGCTGTAGCTTGCTGGAGACCACTTGGGTCAGAAACTGCTCCAGACGAGTGGCAATTGAACGCCGCTGATCGTTGGTATAGGCATTCCAGCTAATGACTTCGTGTGTAAAACGTTTGCAGCCCCGGCAAACCGTATCGCCAATACCGGTGGAACAGATACCCACACAAGGGGTTTTTACCGCTTTAAACATTGTACAAAAACCAGAAATAGACAGAAGGGGATTCAGGCGAAACAATACCCCAGACACCACTAAAATGACACCCTGATCACAGCCCTCTGCAACGAAATAACGACTATTCATCCCATTTATGTGAAATCAGACTAAAATAGTAGCACCGTCCCTGCTTCACTCGATTTAGTACTCGCCACCCATGGCTCGGGGCTAGTGCTAAGTCATTGATCTACAAGACAACTTAACAGGAGTGCCGTTTTCGTGTAGAATTCGCGCCCGGTTCAGGCCGCTTGTTAAACGGGTCGGACTACTGTCGGCGTACCCTGCCCGCAGTCCCGGATTTAGGAGATCCCTGAATTCGGGTAACTCATAGATATCAGAGGAATACAATCGTGCTTGAAGCCTATCGTAAACACGTTGATGAACGCGCCGCACAGGGAGTACCACCCAAGCCCCTGAATGCCGAACAAGTTGCTGGCCTGGTGGAATTATTAAAAAATCCGCCCGCCGGCGAAAATGAATACCTGTTAAACCTGATTACCAACCGCGTGCCACCCGGAGTGGACGAAGCGGCCTATGTGAAAGCCGGCTTTCTGTCAGCCATTGTCAATACTGAAGCGACAAGCCCCCTGATTGATCAGGAACACGCAATCAAGCTACTGGGCAACATGCACGGTGGTTACAATATCGAAACCTTGGTGAAAGCGCTGGATTCAGACAAACTGAGCAGCCTGGCGGCCACCGAATTGAAGCACACCCTGCTGATGTTCGATGCCTTCCACGACGTAGAAGAAAAAGCCAAAGCGGGCAATGCCCAGGCACAAGGCGTTCTTCAGTCCTGGGCCGACGGTGAGTGGTTCACTCAGCGTGACAAAGTTGCCGAGAGCATTAAAGTCGCTATTTTCAAAGTGACAGGCGAAACCAATACCGATGACCTGTCTCCCGCACCCGATGCCTGGAGTCGCCCCGACATTCCCCTGCAC
This sequence comes from uncultured Cellvibrionales bacterium, assembly GCA_913020395.1. Lineage (GTDB taxonomy): Bacteria > Pseudomonadota > Gammaproteobacteria > Pseudomonadales > Cellvibrionaceae > CAJWCA01. The sequence continues at coordinate 13,273 of CAJWCA010000086.1, forward strand.
GCACGTGCGTCCTATAAAATGACCCGCGACGGCCTCACTCCAGAAGAGCATGGCGTAACCGGACCCATGCAGCAGGTTGAAGACGTTATTGCCCAGGGCCACCAGGTGGCTTTTGTTGGCGACGTTGTGGGAACTGGTTCATCGCGAAAGTCAGCGACCAACTCTGTACTTTGGTTCTTTGGCGAAGATTTGCCCGGTGTCCCCAATAAAAAAGGTGGCGGCATTTGTATAGGCGGTAAAGTTGCCCCTATTTTCTACAATACGATGGAAGATGCTGGCGCACTGGTTTTCGAAGCCCCTGTTGACGATCTCGCCATGGGTGATGTGGTTGAAATCCGCCCCTATGACGGCAAGATTCTCAATGAAGCAGGCGAAACCATCAGCGAATTTGAGTTGAAGTCTGACGTTCTTCTGGACGAAGTACAGGCCGGCGGCCGTATCAATCTGATCATCGGTCGAGGACTGACGTCCAAGGCCCGTGAATCTCTTGGCCTGGCGACCTCTGAATTGTTCCGCAAGCCTGAAACCCCCGTAGATTCAGGCAAAGGTTTTTCACTGGCACAAAAAATGGTTGGTCGCGCCTGCGGTGTAGACGGCATTCGCCCTGGCACCTATTGCGAACCCAAAATGACAACCGTTGGCTCTCAGGATACTACGGGCCCTATGACCCGCGACGAACTGAAAGACCTGGCCTGTCTCGGCTTCTCTGCCGACTTGACCATGCAGAGCTTCTGTCACACGGCGGCTTATCCTAAGCCCATCGACATCAGCACCCAGCATACCCTGCCCGACTTCATTATGACCCGAGGCGGTGTTTCCCTGCGTCCAGGTGACGGCGTCATCCACAGCTGGCTAAACCGTATGTTGTTACCAGACACTGTCGGTACCGGCGGTGATTCACACACCCGCTTCCCTATGGGCATTTCCTTCCCTGCGGGTTCCGGCCTGGTTGCCTTCGCAGCCGCGACCGGTGTTATGCCCCTGGATATGCCTGAGTCTGTTCTGGTGCGTTTTAAAGGCGATATGCAGCCCGGCATCACTCTGCGTGACTTGGTACACGCCATTCCTTACTACGCCATTCAAGAAGGTCTGTTGACTGTTGAGAAAAAAGGCAAGAAGAACATCTTCTCCGGCCGTATTCTCGAAATTGAAGGCCTGAAAGGTCTGACTGCCGAACAGGCATTCGAACTGTCCGACGCCTCTGCCGAGCGCTCTGCTGCCGGTTGTAGCATCGAGATGGACGAAGACAAGGTTGCCGAATACCTGACCTCTAACGTCACCCTGCTGCGCGCCATGATCGCCGATGGCTACGGCGATCCCCGTACCCTTGAACGTCGCGCGGTGAAGATGGAAGAGTGGCTGGCTAACCCAAGCCTAATGCGCTCCGATGCCGATGCCGAATACGCAGCGGTTATCGAAATCGATTTGAACGAAGTTAAAGAGCCCATTGTTTGTTGTCCAAACGATCCAGACGATGCCCGCCTGCTCTCAACGGTTGCTGGCGACAAGGTCGATGAAGTCTTTATCGGTTCTTGTATGACTAATATCGGTCACTTCCGCGCAGCCGGTAAGTTGCTCGACCAGCACGCCGGTGGTATCTCCACTCGCATGTGGCTGGCGCCGCCCACCAAGATGGACGAGCACCAGTTGATGGAAGAAGGTTACTACAACATCTTTGGCAAGGCCGGTGCACGCACCGAAATGCCAGGCTGTTCACTGTGTATGGGTAACCAGGCCCGTGTAGCTTCTAACAGCACCGTGCT
>CAJWCA010000087.1 GCA_913020395.1 uncultured Cellvibrionales bacterium
CTGCAAAGAAAGTGGCGGTCTCAATGACTTCTTGCAGCGCGCTCTTAAAAAGAGTCAGCCGAAAGAAAGTATTCAAAGCACCTATCAAAACACCCAAACTGAAGCTGAAACTTCAGCTCAGAGGAAAACTTCAACACAGAAGAAAGCTTCCTCTGCCGAGGCCGCAGCCCAACTGCCATCCAAGGCTCTTGAAACACCTGCGGGCAGCCTGTCTAACCAGGATTATCATGTTGACTCGCGCGTCAACACGAGCGCTGACACCCGAGCGGTCGCGATCAAATTACCAAAAGACCTCGAACAACAAAAACAAACACTGATTTTACGCATTGCCGGGGAATGTCCGGCAGGATTTGTGGTCGAAGGCGAAGAGTATCGACCGGCCAGCAATGGTGTCTTGTCACTCAATTTAAAGTATCACTGTCTTTAAGCGCCCCTTGGCACAGCTTGGTTATGTGCTTATGGAAAAAGACTCTATTACACCCTATGTAAATTCAGGGTTTAAGTGTTTAAAATGCTCGCTTTTCGACCTTCCTTTGTAATCGATTTTTGGAGGCACACATGGTGTCATGGAAAACGGCCCAAGCAAGTCTGCTGCTGATGAGCAGCCTGATTGTGACGGCCTCAGTAAACGCTCAGGACGAGGAGTTCAATTCAGATCCCTGGGAAAGTGTCAATCGCAAGATTTTCAATTTTAACGACGGCGTTGCCCGCGTTATTTTGAAGCCAGTCGCCAAAGGCTACAAAGCGATCACCCCCGATCCGCTTGAAAAGGGTCTGAGTAACGTCTTTGGGAATATAGAAGAAGTGCCCAATGTGATTAACGACCTGCTTCAGGGCAAGCCTGGCCAGGCGCTACACGACGGCGGCCGCTTTCTGATTAACTCGACTCTCGGCATAGCTGGCCTGTTTGATGTGGCTGAAAAGTTTGGCCTTGAGCAGAGCGACGGCGAAGACTTTGGTCAAACCCTGGCTGTCTGGGGTGTTGAGCGTGGTCCCTATGTGGTTTTACCTTTCCTGGGCCCAAGCAGTGTACGAGGTGTTGCCAGTTTCCCGGTGGACTCTTATACCGATCCAACGTCTTATATCGAACATATCCCTACGCGGAATACGGTTAAAGGTGTCGATCTGATTGTTACGCGGGCGGAGATTCTGGAGCTGGAAAAGCTACTGAGTGGCGACAAATACACTTTCTTGCGGGAAGCCTATCTTCAGCGCCTCGAGTATTTGGAAAACGATGGCGAAGTAACTGAAGACGAGTTCTTTGATGATTTTGAGGATGAAGACTACTAGTCTTCATCCCGCTTGCGTCATCTAAGGCGCTAATCGATCAGTGCTTTGATTTCGAGGCCGAGGGTACAGGTTTCTGAAGCCTCGGCTGTAACGCGATTCACCACAGCGTTAGCTTTTAACATCGGGCTATGTCCATGGCCCGACGAGACGGTCACTTCCACTACTGTGCCCACCGGGATCACCTTGTTAACTTCAATCATCATGCCGCCACCACTGAGGTTGAGGCAGGTGCCTGACAGCGTATCGCCGTCGTGTTCGAGGGTCATGTCGACAGGGGAGTCGATCTTCATTCGGATAAAATCGCGTTTTTCACTAAATTCACGCATGGGTTGGTTCATGGTCGAATACCTATGGTTGGATCTGCTTATTATCAACGACTTATGGGTCTTCAAAAGTATAGACGCACTGATCTAACTTTGTACAAAGTTAACCCAAAAATGCCTCTTTGAATAGCTTGCGCCTTCACATAGATGGGAGTAGGGTAGGCGTTTTAAATTAAGCCCCAAGCAGGACGATTGATGTTAGCCAGTGGCAGGAAACTGCTCATCATTGATGATGACACCATCGTTCGCCAAAGCATTGTGGTTTACCTCGAAGACAGTGGCTTCGAGGTCTTCCAGGCCGCCGATGGCCCTTCCGGCCTAGAGTCCTTTCGCAGCAATCAGCCCGACCTTGTCATTACCGATCTTCGCATGCCCGTAATAGACGGTTTGCAGGTGCTTCGTGACATCCACGAAGCGTCTGCAGAGACCCCTGTTATCGTTATTTCCGGTGCTGGTGTAATCAGCGATGTGGTGGAGGCCTTGCGGCTCGGGGCCAGTGATTACCTGATCAAGCCTGTGGTCGACATGGAAATGCTGGTGCACTCGGTTCGCAAGACCCTGGAGTCAAAGGCTCTTATTGTAGAGAATCAGCATTACCGCGAACAGTTGGAAGCCGCAAACCGAGATTTAAAAGACCACCTCAGAATATTGGAACGGGACCAGTTGGCCGGGCGCCACGTGCAACAGCGTCTGTTGCCACCACAAGAGGCCGAGCGTGGAGATTACCGAATTTGTCACCATGTTGTGCCGTCTTTGTATTTGAGTGGCGACTTTCTGGATCACGCCTACATCAAACAGCGCTTTCTGGCCTTTTATATTGCCGATGTGTCTGGTCACGGGGCCTCTTCTGCGTTTGTCACCATCTGGCTGAAACATTTGGTCTCATGGATGGTCAGAGATGAAGACCTGTTTGCCGATGAGCACTCTTTTGAAGTGGGCACCGATGCCATGCTGCAAGAGATTAATGAAGAGCTGCATGCAACAAGACTGAATCACCACCTGACGTTTTTTGTGGCCGTCATCGATACCCATACGAATAAGCTACACTATTCAGTAGCGGGTCATTTGCCCATGCCTATACTCATGAGTGAAGGGAGAACAGAATACCTTCAGGGGCAGGGTAAACCGGTGGGTATTTTTAAAGAGGTGAATTGGGATATTTATTCCCTGGATCTGCCCCCCGCATTTTCTCTGGCCTGTTTTTCCGACGGCGTGCTGGAGATCCTGCCCCCTGAAGGGCTGCAGGAAAAAGAAGCCTATCTGCTGGAGTTGTTGGCCAAGGGAGACGGTAGTTTAGAGGTAATACGCGATCAGTTGGCGCTGGATTCTGTGGGTGAGGCTCCCGACGATATTGCGATAATGACGGTGTCCAAGGGGCAATGACTATGCAAGCTGGCCAGATTTTGGTGGCCGACCATGACGGTGTTTTTGTAATTAAGTTGATTGGCGATGTTCGCCTCACGCTGTGTATTTCATTTGACCAATTTATTGAAACGATGTTTGCGAGCGATAACTTTTTGTCCGTGATGTTCGACCTCACTCAAGCGCAGGCGATCGATAGCACCACCCTAGGTTTGATGGCTAAAATCTCTATCCTGGCTCGTGAAAAACACCAGAAAACCCCGGTGGTGGTCAGCACAAACCCGGGCATTAACCGACTGCTGCAGTCCATGGGTTTCAGTGACATTTTCCATGTCTTACACGACTTCGATGCTAGTGAAATTACCCCGATACCCCTGGGGCATCAAAATTTCAGTGCCGCCCAGGAACTGGATGAAACCAAGGTCAAAGAAAAAGTGTTGGAAGCCCATCGGGTGTTAATGGGCTTGAATGACACAAATCGAGAAACCTTTCAGGATTTGATCCAGACCCTTGAGAATTCATAGCGTTAGCTTGTTTTAGCTGAGCTTAGAGTGGCAGGCCTTCGTCCTGCTTCACATTTTCAATAACGACATAGGTGTGAGTTTGGGCAACACCCGGCAACTCCACCAATAAACCCAATACCCGCCGGTAGTTTTCCATGTCTTCCATGCGCAATTTCACCAGGTAGTCAAACCCCCCTGCGACCATGTGGCATTCTGCAACCTCGGGAATGGTCACCAGTGCGTGTTTAAAATTATCAAAAACATCGCCTGTTGTGCGGTCGAGTGTCACCTGGATAAAGGCCGACATACCGAGATTGAGTTTCGAGGCATTCAGTTTCGCGCAGTAATTTTCAATATAACCTTCCGACTCCAGTTTTCGTACCCGCTCCAGACAGGGACTGGGGCTCAGGTTCACCCGCCGTGCCAAATCGACATTGGATATGCGCCCGTCCTGTTGCAGTGTTTTTAGAATTTGAACGTCGAGTCGATCCAGTGTGCGGTTCTTAGGGGTGTTCATTAAGGCTACCTATTTAATACAGAAGTCAATTTGCTTGTGCTGCCTGAAGGCTTGCAGGCAGAGGATAGGGCTATCATATCCGCGAGGTGCGGAATATTCCACTGCGGCCTGATCTTCGAGTGATATCACAAGCGCATTTCGATCGAGCGGGCCACCAGAGACTGGCCGCTTCCCGGGATTCAATTTTTCTGGTGGCGCAAATTGCGGTAGTCTCTGGGCGTTAAGCCATTCCAATGTTTAAACGCTCGGGTGAAAGCCCTGGGTTCACTAAACCCTAGTAAACGAGCGATATCGTTAATCTGCATATTGCGATTGGACAGTTGCTTAATGGCTATGTCGCTGCGCAGGTTGTCTTTAATTTGCTGATAGCTGATGCCCTCGGCGTGCAGGCGCCGTCGCAAGGTCTGTTCGCTGATATTCAAGTGTGAGGCCAACTCAAAGGAGTTTGGCAGCTTGAGTTCCTCGTTGTTTGTGGGTTGCAACATCAGGTTGATTTGGGCCGTTAAGCTTGTGTCCTCACCTGGAATGGTCAGCAAGTCCATTGGCGAGCGGCGTAAAAAAACCTGAAGATCGCGTGGGCTGCGAATCATGGGTTCGTCCAGGTAGCTGCGGTGAAATACCAGTTGGTTATGTTTTTTACGTGTATTGGTGGGGCAGCGAAACAAGTAATTGTATTCGTTGGCATCCACCGGTGTGTAGTTCAGGTGAGAGGCCAGCAGCTTGATTGGCTTACCCAGATACCAGCTGGCAAACCGGTGCCAGATAACGTGCCAGAACTCGAGGTAAAAATGTTCGGGGTCGAGCTCGGGTCGGCGAAAGTGAGTGCTCAGATAGACTTCATCGCCCTCATAAACCATCTCCATGTGAATATCACTGCTAACCTGATTATAGAAGCGAATGCCGCGACGAAGCAGATCTTCCAGAGTGTGGCCGTGAGACACCCAGTCGGCCATCAAGGCAAAGGTGCCGGGTTTGCTGGGGGTTTCAGTGAAACCCATAAATTCATCGTTCAGCGCCTGCCAGATGAGGCGAAACAAACGACTGACCTGGTCTATGTGCACCCGGGTATTGTGGGTCATTAGCAATTTTTCAGGAATACGGGCCCTGCGCAGAATGGGGCGAGTATCTATGCCCTGTTTTTCTGCGCCTTTTAGTGAGCTTTTTACATAGTGAATGCCAATGGTTGCCATAGGTCGAACTCGTAATGTCTTGATTTTTAAGAGAATGGCGAAAAGTAGGCATTTTAACAGAAAATTCAATCGTGAGCGATTTGGTGAGGTTTTTCGTCAATATCGGTCATTGGTTTGTTGAATAAAAAGCGCACAATGGCGGCGTTAATACTGATAGACAGAGGTCTTTATGGATTTTTCACTCAGCAGCGAGCAACAAATGATCGCCGATGCCGCTCGCCAGTTTGCGAGCGCTGAACTGGCACCCCACGCGGCAGATATCGATCGCGCCGAGGGCGGTCAGGTCTTCATGGATAATTTGAAGCAGCTGGCGCAATTGGGCTTCATGGGTTTAAACGTTGCCGGCGAATACGGTGGCAGTGAAGCAGGCACCGTGGCCTTCAGTTTGGCTATCACAGAAATTGCCCGGGGTTGTGCCTCTACGGCGGTCACAACGTCGGTGACCAATATGGCTGCAGAGATTATTCAGTCCGTGGGCTCCAGCGCTCAGAAAGAACAATACTTACCCAAAATTTGCAGTGGCGAATTTGCCGCGGCCAGTTTTTGTTTGACGGAGGCGACGGCGGGGTCTGACCCTGCGGCAATGCGCACCACCGCAGTCAAAGAGGGTGATGATTATGTGTTGAACGGCAGTAAGTTATTTATCACCAGTGCTGAATACGCCGGCGTATTTGTCGTGTGGGCCGTGACCGATGCCAACGCAAAAAAAGGTAAGGGCGTTTCCTGTTTTCTGGTCGAGGCCGGCACGCCCGGTTTAGTCATTGGCAAAGCCGAAGAAAAAATGGGACAAAAAGCGTCAGCGACCAATGAAGTGCGGTTTGAAGATTGTCGTGTGCCCAGCAGTGCACTATTGGGAGAAGAAAATAAAGGTTTTCGAATTGCTGCGGGTGAATTGGCAGGGGGGCGTATTGGTATCGGCTCTCTGGCATTGGGTTTGGGCCTGGCGGCGTTGGACGTTGCTCGGAATCACATTGCCGAGCGCAAGCAGTTTGGTCAGGCTTTATCTGAGTTCCAGGGCTTGCAGTGGATGTTGGCGGATCGTTACACCGACATGGAAGCGGCTCGTTTGCTATTGATGAGTGCGGCCTGGCAAAAAGAGCAGGGTTTGCCATTTGGCCCGCAGGCGTCAATGGCGAAGTTGTTTGCTTCGGAAAAAGCGAATGAAGCATGTTACAGCGCTCTGCAATTGCTGGGAGGTTATGGCTACATCAAGGAATTTCCGCTGGAACGATTGGCGCGAGATGTGCGAATTACCACAATCTACGAAGGCACTAGTGAAATTCAGCGAGTCATTATTGCGCGCGATCTTTTGAAAGACTTTAAATAATAGTAAACAACGACGGGAGATTATTATGGAACTAACGGGAAAAATTGCGCTGGTGACGGGCGGCGCATCGGGCCTTGGGCGTGCGAGCTGTGAGCAGTTGGTTGCCAAGGGTGCCAAAGTGGTTATTTTTGATCTCAATGAAGAGTTGGGGCTTCAGGCCGTGGCGGAGCTCGGTGCAGACCGGGCCACCTTTGCCCAGGTTAATGTGACCGACGAAGCCTCGGTAAAGGCCGGCATTGACCATGCCGTTGAGACTTTTGGTGCGGTGCACCTGTGCATTAATTGTGCTGGCATTGCCACAGGCGGAAAAATTCTGGACCGGGAAGGGCAGGCGCTGCCGCTGGCGGATTACAGCAAAACGCTGACCATTAATTTGATTGGCACATTTAATGTGGCTCGACTGGCCGCAGAACAGATGGCTAAAAATGACGTGCTCAACGATAACGGCGAACGGGGTTTGATTGTGAACACCGCCTCAGTGGCCGCTTTTGATGGGCAAATGGGGCAGTGCGCTTATGCCGCCAGCAAAGGTGGCATTGTTTCTATGACGCTACCTTTGGCTCGGGATTTGGCGAAAACCGGCATTCGTGTAAATGCCATTGCTCCCGGCATTATGGGCACGCCAATGCTCATGGGTTTACCCCAGAATGTACAAGATGGCCTGGTGGCAGATATCCAGTTTCCTAAACGTTTAGGGCAGCCCTCAGAGTTTGGTGATCTGGTCTGCCATATGGCTGAAAATGCCTACTTAAATGGTGAGGTAGTACGCCTGGATGGCGCCATAAGAATGCCGCCACGTTAATTGGTGACATTTGTTTACAAAAAGCCGCTCTCTTATGGCTAAACCACTATTCAAACGCTATTCTTAGGGAAAATTAAGCCTTTTTCTCTAAGTGGAGTATGTGTGAAGAAGCGAGTGGTTAGGCCGGGGCACTTTGCAGACAGTAAGCAGAGTAAAGAGATACATATCTCCCAGCTGAAAGTGGGCATGTTTGTATCCAAGCTCGATTGTGACTGGTTAGAAACACCCTTTCTGGTGCAGGGTTTTTTGGTTGAAACCCTGGACGATATCGATGTGATTGCTGAATACAGTGAACATGTTTGGGTGGATGCCATTGAAAATAAATGGGTGGCCCCCGAAGAGCGCGAGGCCACCTCCTACCGCCCCCCCCAGGCGGTAAGTTATGTCAATAAATTACCTGCCCAGGACGAACACCGAAAAGCCCTGAGCATTTACCGTGAATCCAAAAAAGTCGCCAAGGACATTTTGGACGGCGTTCGACTGGCGGGCGCGATTGATACCAATGTTGTAAAATCCACGGTTGATGATTGTGTGAACAGTGTATTGCGTAATCCCGATGCCCTGCTTTGGATGTCAAAAATGCGGGACAAGGATGAATACACCTCTGAGCACAGTCTCAATGTGTGCATTCTGGCGATTACCTTCGGTCGGCAACTGGGCATGCAGGAAGAAGAGCTTCAGAAGCTGGGCCTGTGTGGGCTATTGCACGATGTAGGAAAAATGCGTGTTCCCCCTGAAGTGCTGAACAAACCCGGCAGGCTGACAGAAAAAGAATTCAAGATGATCAAGGCCCACACCATTCACGGTCGGAATTTTTTAATGTCGACCACCGGCCTGCCCAATATTGCAGTGGACGTTGCCTACAGTCACCATGAAAAGGTAGATGGTTCGGGTTACCCCAGAAAGTTAAAGGCCTCGGGCATCTCCGACTACGCCCGAATCGTGGCGATTGTAGACGCCTTTGATGCCATGACAGCAGAGCGTTGTTACAAAGATGCAATCTCTTCTACCGATGCTTTAAAAATCATTTTTAAAGACCGTGGCTCGCATTTCGACGAGCGACTGGCCCTGGAATTTATCAAAACCATTGGTTTGTATCCTCCGGGCAGCATCGTTGAGTTGGTGAATGGACAGGTGGCTCTGGTATTGGCCACCAATCATCGCTATCATCATTTGCCTCGAGTCATCATGGTGCTGGATGAAAATAAAGAGCCGACCAAGGAGAGGATAGTCAACTTAACCGAAGTGGATAAAGGTGTTCTCGACAAAGGTTTTCTGATTAACAAAGTTGTGCCAAATGGCACCCACGGTATTCGTTTGAAAGATTTCCAGGATCGGGGGCTGCGTTTTTCTCACGCCGCAAGTGCAATATAAGTGAGATCCCTTAAGTGCCACTTGTGTGAGGGGAGTAGTTGATCTCGCAAATATACATTGCCTCCTCTCCTTCAGGTTTTTGCAATACAACTTCGTCGTCCACACATTTGCCAAGCACCAACTGAGCGAGTGGTGAGTCCATGCTGATTTGCCCCTGGCTCAGGTCGAACTCGTCGGGGCCAACAATCTGATAGCTCACCTCTGTACCGTCTTCTTTTTCCAGTGTGACCCAGGCGCCAAAAAACACTTTGTTTTGATCTTTTGGCAGATCGTGCACCACTGTCAAATCATCCAGTCTCTTACTTAAATAACGCACACGTCGATCAATTTCGCGCAGTCGTTTTTTGCCATAAATGTAGTCGCCGTTCTCTGAGCGGTCGCCGTTTTTAGCCGCCTCAGAGACCGCGTCGGTCACCTGTGGCCGCTCGACTTTCCACAGCTGCGTTAGCTCCTGCTGAAGTCGCTCGGCACCGGCTGGTGTTATGTAGGCCGAGCTGCGTTGCGCGGGTGGGCGCCAGCGTCCCATGACTTAACGGGTCTCCAGGTTTTTGATGTCCACAGTCTCTATCTGGCTGTCTATTTCAAAGCCAAATAACTGGGCATAAAAATACAGTTCACCTTCGAGAGCACGTTTGATATTGGGCCCCTGTCGGAAACCGTGACCTTCACCTTCAAAAGGGACATAGGCGCAGGGAATACCTTTAACATCGAGTGCGGCCACCATGGTCTCAGCCTGATTGGGCGGTACCATTTTGTCGTCGAGCCCCTGGAAAAAAATCACCGGGCAATTCAATTGCTCAACGGTATTAATTGGTGAGCGCGCCAGATAGATTTCTTTTTGGGCGGGGTATTCACCGACTAAACGGTCCATATATCGGGCTTCAAATTTGTGTGTTTCCAATGCCAGTGTTTCAAGGTTACCAATGCCATAGTGGCTGGCGCCGGCACTGAATGTGTCGCGAAAGGTGAGGGCGGCAAGCACGGTATAACCGCCGGCGCTACCGCCTTTAATGAGCATTTGTTGGGGGTTGGCGAGGCCTTTCTCCGCCAGCCATTCTGCCCCGGCACACACATCTTCAACATCGCAGATGCCCCAGTTGTCTTTGAGTCGGTCGCGGTATTGTCGGCCATAACCCGTGCTGCCCCGGTAGTTGACATCAAAAATGGCAAAACCTCGACTGGTCCAAAACTGAATTTTTAAATTCAGCGCCTTTGACGTTGCGCCGGTGGGGCCACCGTGACACAGAACAATCAAAGGGGGAGCGGTATCCGCAGGGCCCGAGAAATCTTTATTTTTGGGTGCGTAATAAAAACCGTGTGCGACTTCCTCAGCTGTTACGGGAAACGTAAAGGCCTGTGGTGAAGACAGGTATTCTTGTGGGGGGGCTTGTTCTCCCGCGCGGCGAAGTATTTCTAAGTTGTTTTGCTTGAGTAAAGTCAGTTCTTCAAAACGCTCACTGGCTGCGCCGAGAAAAACTGCAGCACCGTTGTTACACGCAATCGAACTAATCTCAGCGTAATCATTATTCACTTCTGACAATGTCAGAGATTCCAGGTTAATACTGGCCAACTGCCAGTCACCCTCTTGGGTGTAACAACAGAGCAGGGAATCATTACTTAAAAAACCATAAGTGGACATGCCAAAAACCCACTGGGGTGTGGCAAATTCTGCAGCAAGCGAACTGACTTGTTCAGTGGCACCGTTTCTGACTCGGTAAATATTCCACCAATTGTTGCGGTCAGACACAAAATACAATTCTCCTTGCGGCGACCACTGTGGCTGAAACACTGACTCTTGATTGCCGCCTGCTACGAGCTTAGATTCGCCAAGTGTATTACTGGAGTCAATACTGGCCACCCGGCACTCGGTTTCGTCCCAGGGCATATTGGGGTGATTCCAGCTTAACCAGCTGAGTGTATTTCCGTCGGGACTGATACACGGGTTGGAATAAAAATCGTTCCCGGTCACCAGTACCTGGCAATCACCACCCGGCTGTCCAAGCGGTATCGCAACAATTTCATTTCGGGGTTCTGCCAGTTCGTCTGCATGAACCTCACGGACACAGAGCAACTGCTGGCGTTTAACATCAACAAAAAAATCAGCGTAGCGCCAGGGGCCTTCGGCAGTGATGGCCTCGGGTAAGGGGTTCTCATCCCGAGTGTTCAGGCGATAAATTCGCTGATCATCAAACAGAGAAAAATACACCACACCTTCGCTCACGCAGTAGCTGGCACCCCCGTATTCATGCACCTTTGACCGGACATTGACCGGTGCCGGCAACAGGTCTTGAACCGCGCCATCTTTATCCCTGCAGCACAAAGCGTTACGCCCCTTTTCCCAGGGGCGGGATTCCAACCAATAAACCCGGTCGCCGTCCAAACGCGGTTCTGACAAACCCACGGTTTGAGAGGTGAGTAGCTCCGTAGTGATTGGCGATTGCCAACTGCCAAATTCGGCTTGAGTGATAGACATAAGCAAGTGGGTTCCGGTTTGAAAGACGAACAAATTCAAAGTCTAGTATTTTGCCCTTCAGTCTGGTGATGGGCAACCGAAGTTTTGTTGCAGGCTACATACACAACGGGCCGCTCTCACTTTGGATTTTTGTTCAAATGGGGTTTAATGACAGCTTGAAACCAAACGGACTGCCCATGAGCTTCCACCCACCTTATCTTCGCGACACCTTGCAGCGCCTCAGTGAACAGCGAGGCCTGAAAGATCTGCCCGAATTCTACCTGGGATTGAGTGGCGGCCTCGACTCCATCGTGCTGCTTCACGCACTGGTTGCCGCGGGCATCACCCCAAAGGTGCTGCATATCCATCACAAACTGTCCTCACTCGCAGACCAGTGGGCAGAATTCTGTGAACGCACCTGCCTTGAGTGGAACGTGCCTTTTTCCTGTGAGCGGGTAGCGGTTGAATCGCAGGGCAAAGGTCTCGAAGATGCCGCCCGACAAGCGCGTTACGCCGCCTTTGAAAATCACATGACCCCAAACGCCGTACTCCTGACCGCCCACCATCAAGACGATCAAGCAGAAACCATTTTATTGCGACTCATGCGAGGCGCCGGCCCCAAAGGGCTTGCCGGCATGTCCGAGTGCCGCCCGCTCGGCCAGGGAGAACTCTGGCGCCCCCTGTTAAACCAAACACGCGAAGCGCTGACCGCCTACGCCCAACAACACCAATTGCAGTGGGTAGAAGACGACAGCAACCAGAACCAACACTTCGACCGCAACTTCCTGCGCCAACAAGTCATGCCACTACTGGCTCAACGCTGGCCCGGCTTCACCGAACGCTGGCAACACTCAGCCTCCCTCTGCGGCGAGCTCGACACACTAGCAATCGACCGCGCCAAACAAGACTTAAACGAAGCAGATTGGCGCACAGAAAGGCTAGGTGCCAGCCTAAACCTGAGCACCTTCCTAACCTTCAAACCCGCCCGCCGAGGCCAACTATTGCGCACCGCCTGCGACCAGCTCGGTTACACCCCCCCGGGCTCAACCCACTTAAACCAACTCAATCAGCAGCTAGCTCAGGCCCGCCCCGACGCAAAAATCGACGTCCGCTGGTCCGACTATTCTCTTCGCCCCTACAACCAGCGCCTTTATCTCTTGCCCCAGCTCCCCCCCGAAGCCGAGCCTACCGAACCTCGCCACTGGGACGGCATCTCCCCCTTAACATTCAAGCACTGCCGTTTACACACTCTGGAATCAAGTAACACTCCCCGCCTGTCACCAAACTCCGGCCCCTATCAAATTCGTTTCCGACAGGGTGGCGAACGTTGTAAACCCGCAGGCCGCCAACATAGCCAGACCCTCAAGAAGCTCCTCCAGTCACACCCCCTGGAGCCTTGGCTTCGCCCCCATGTCCCCCTAATTTACGCCGGCGAAACCCTGGCCGCCGTCGGTGATTTATGGATCTGCGAGGGCTTTCAGGCTCCAGATCAAACACTGGGCCTACAAGTGGTGTGTGACTATTCGTTGGTGGGAATGAAAACCATAATAATCTGACGGGTTGAGCACTTAACGAGTGTGGTGGCGGCCTGGGGGCGCCATTGCCTTCCGGGACCCGCTTTTCGCCACCGAGACGTCGGACCGCCCTGGCCGCTCGAATGCCGCTCCATGCGGCATACGGTCCCGGAAGGCAATGCCGCCCCCAGACCTTCAATCATGCAGCAGTTCTCTTCTCACTGGATTTTCTTGGTATACCCAGTCGCTGAAGAGAGGTATTTAAACAAGATTGATCGGTTCAAATTCCACGATAAAGTAATCATCAACATAGAAAAAACGCAGAGTCAGGTAAGAAGGTCGGGGGTGGGTAAGCCCTTCTGGGACCGTATGCCGCAGGAGCGGCATTCGAGCGGCCAGGGATGGCGAACAGCGGGTCGCAGAAGGGCTTACCCACCCCCGGCCGCCCCCGATCTAGCTTACTATGGACCTCGATCCAGCTTCTTCTGGGTTCCGATCCAGCTTATTCAGAGCCCCGATCCAGATTGGTATAGACCCCAATCTACCTCATCTAGGGCCCCATTTAGCCCCTTGGTAACCCTCGACAAAACCAACACATTTTAATTGAGCCACCCCCCCCTTTCTGGTACTCTGGCGTCCCATCTCCGGGTGGTTTAGAACAAACCTCTATCGCACCCCTCCAGCACACGTTTCAAAGCACAAACAAGGTACTACATGACGCGATATATATTCGTAACCGGTGGTGTTGTTTCATCATTGGGTAAAGGCATAGCATCGGCCTCACTGGCAGCCATACTTGAAGCCCGCGGGCTCAAAGTCACCATCCTCAAACTGGACCCCTACATCAACGTAGACCCCGGCACCATGAGCCCCTTTCAGCACGGTGAAGTGTATGTGACCGAAGATGGCGCCGAAACCGATCTGGACCTTGGCCACTACGAGCGTTTTCAGCGGACCAAAATGACCCGCCGCAACAACTTCACCACCGGACGGGTTTATGAAACCGTGCTGCGCAAAGAGCGCCGCGGCGATTACCTGGGTGGCACCGTGCAGGTGATTCCTCATATTACCGATGAAATAAAACGTCGGATTATTGAAGGTGGCAGAGACGTCGATGTGGCACTGGTTGAGATTGGTGGCACAGTAGGTGACATTGAGTCTCAGCCGTTCCTGGAAGCTGTGCGTCAGTTGAAAGTTGAGATGGGTTCCCAACGTGCCTTGCTGATGCACCTGACTCTGGTGCCTTACATTGCAACCGCAGGTGAAACCAAAACCAAACCTACGCAGCACTCCGTTAAGGAATTGCGCTCCATTGGTTTACAACCCGATATTTTGTTGTGTCGTTCAGAGAAAAAAGTGGACGCCGATTCGCGCCGCAAAATTTCGCTGTTTACCAACGTTGAAGAAAAAGCCGTTATTCCATTGGCCGATGCCAATACCATTTACAGTATTCCAAGGTTGTTGATGGAAGAAGGGCTCGATCAGATCGTGACCGAAAAGCTGGGTATTGACGCACCTGCCGCGGACCTGAGTGAGTGGGACGCCGTTGTTGATGGCAAGCTCAACCCCGATCACGAAGTGACCATTGCCATGGTCGGCAAATATATGGACTTGCTGGATGCCTACAAGTCTCTGAACGAATCTCTGGTTCACGCGGGCATTCACACACGCACCAAAGTCAATGTTAACTACATTGATGCTGAAGATGTCGAGACAAAAGGCGTAGAAATTCTTAAAGATGCCGACGCCATTTTGGTGCCCGGTGGATTTGGCGAGCGCGGCGTTGAAGGCAAGCTGATGTCTGTGCAATACGCCCGTGAGAACAACGTGCCTTACCTGGGTATTTGTTTGGGCATGCAGTCGGCAGTTATAGAATTTGCGCGTAATGTCGTGGGTTTGAAAGACGCCAACAGCACAGAGTTTAACAAACAATCGCCCGATCCCGTGATTGGTTTGATTACCGAGTGGATCACCTCAGACGGCGATATTGAGAAGCGTGATGAGTCTTCTGACCTCGGCGGCACTATG
Organism: uncultured Cellvibrionales bacterium; assembly: GCA_913020395.1. Lineage (GTDB taxonomy): Bacteria > Pseudomonadota > Gammaproteobacteria > Pseudomonadales > Cellvibrionaceae > CAJWCA01. The sequence continues at coordinate 14,683 of CAJWCA010000087.1, forward strand.
CGCCTGGGCGCTCAGGAATGCCGACTGGTTAAAGGCAGCATTGCAGCCGATATCTATGGGAGTGAAACCATTGTTGAACGTCACCGCCACCGTTTTGAAGTGAACAACAATTATGTTGAGCAATTGCAGGCCGCCGGCTTGCGCATTGGTGGCTGGTCCTCAGACGACACACTGGTTGAGGTAGTTGAATTGCCGGATCACCCCTGGTTTGTCGCCTGTCAGTTCCACCCGGAATTTACCTCGACGCCAAGAGATGGTCACCCCTTGTTTAAGAGCTTCGTAGCCGCAGCGCGGAATCAGAGCCAGTCGTAACTTTTAATTAAATTTTTGATGG
>CAJWCA010000088.1 GCA_913020395.1 uncultured Cellvibrionales bacterium
TGATCGTGTGCTGGTAGAAACCATGGTGACCATGGGCCGTTTGTTGGGGCTCCAGGTGGTGGCAGAAGGTGTGGAGCACAATGAACAGCTGAATTTATTGAAAGAATATGGCTGTGACTATTATCAGGGATATCTTTGCAGCCCGGCTGTAATGGATTCAGATTTTCAGGCTATGTTGAGAGAAAACGAGACGCAAAGCGATATAGCCTGAGGCCAGTTCACCTGGAATTTTGTGTTAAAACAATCTTGCCAATAGGGCGGGTACGGCATTTTCAACCCGCAAAATTCTGGGCCCCAGGTGCACTGCCTCAAATCCCGCCAACTCGAGTTTTTCAATCTCATAGGGAATAAATCCCCCTTCAGGCCCTATCGCTAGTGTCGTGTGGCAGGTCAGTGCGCGAGGGCAGGCTTCAGAGGTATTGGGGTGTGCCACCAGTGCACGACTGCCGGTTAATAGATCGGGCAGCTCATCTTCAACAAACGGTTTAAATCGTTTTTGCAGAATAACCTCGGGAAGCTGGGTATCCTTTGCCTGTTCCAGGCCCAATATTAATTGTTCGGTCAAAGCCTCAGAGTTTAATATCGGTGTTTGCCAATAACTTTTTTCAACACGATAACTGTTTAACAATATCAACTTTTTGACACCCATTGCGGTAATCGTTTGCAGGGTGCGTTTGAGCATTTTAGGGCGCGGTAAGGCGAGGATTAATGTCAGGGGAAGTGGTGCGGGTGCTGTTTGGTCGAGAATAACCTCTAGTTCAAGCACTCGTTCATTAATTTCAGTGACCGTGCCTTCGCCCATTTTGCCATTAAGTAGACCAACGGTGAGTACATCCCCACAAACAGCGCGGTGAACATCGGTGACATGGGCTCTTCGCCGTTCGCAAAGTCGAACCGTGTGATCGTCGATGAAATCGTCATTGAACAGTAGAATCAGATTCATTGTTTTGCAGGACTGACTTCCGCTGGCGCAGAGAAATGGCGTCCCCACCAGGACTCGAACCTGGAGCAGCCGCTTAGGAGGCGGCAGTTTTATCCGGTTAAACTATGGGGACAGGATGGGCGGCAGTATAGCAATACTTTTAGGTGGACTGAAATGCCTTTGGTGAAATAATAAGAGAAAGCGAATAATGCGCTGAAATGGGCGGTAACTTAGTGGTCAGCGTCTGGATCGTTAAAGAGGCCGTGTAATGCATCTTTCTCTTCATGGCTGACTTGCGTCTTGTTTTCTTCCACTTCGTATTGCGCGGTACAGACTTGATTGCGGCCATTGTTTTTAGCCTCATATAAATAGGTGTCGGCCCGTTTGATGAAAGCCTGCGGGGATTCCCCTTCAAAACCTTTGAATATATCGACCCCCAGGCTGGCAGTGAGAGAAAGGGAGTGGTTGTCGTGCAGTAAGGGGGTTTCTTCGATTGCTGCCCTGAGCCGTTCAGCAACTTGCCTGGTGGTGGAAAGGTCTGTTGAGGGCAATATGATGGCAAACTCTTCGCCCCCGTATCGACAGGCGATGTCTATTTTTCGAACAAACCGGCCCAGTAAATCTGCCGTTTGGACCAGAGCCAGATTACCTGTTTCATGCCCCCAGGTATCATTAACCTTTTTGAAAAAGTCGAGGTCCACAAAAATCAGTCCGGTTGGCATCAGCGTTCGCCGACTGCGTTCCATTTCTTGTTCGAGCGAGCGAATGAAGTGGCGAAAGTTGTATAGGCCCGTCAAGGTGTCGGTGTGTACGAGCTTTGATAATTTGCGATTCTCCAGGTGAAGCGCAGTCATTTTGTCGATGACTCGACACTGGGGCTCACCCACAGGGCACGTCTCTATTGTTTCTGGCGCCGTCTCAACGTTTTCACTCATACATCCCGTCTCTAAATCGTCCTGTGCAAGCTATCATAGTAGCAGCTGGGCAGAGGCGTCAAAACTTTCTTTATCTTCGCTGGTCATAGTGAGTGCTAGTCGATAAAGTGACTGCACTCCACCGATAGGATATACCATGCTCGATACACGCCCTCTGCTGCTGGACACGGATTTCCCCAAAATAAAGCGCGCAACACTAGACACTCTACAAGTTAATCTGGGCTATTTATGTAATCTCAGCTGCACCCACTGCCATGTGAACGCAGGTCCTCGAAGGACTGAACTGATGGATCAGGAAGGTATCGAGACAGTGTTGGCGTTTATTGAGACTCAGGGCATAAGAACGTTGGACTTAACCGGTGGGGCGCCGGAAATGAATCCCCACTTTCGCGACCTGGTACAACGGGCGCGCGCGCTTGGGTGTACGGTTATTGATCGGTGTAACCTGACCATCCTTCAGGAACCGGGCTACGAGGATCTGGCCCAATTTCTCGCCTCGCAAAAGGTTCATGTGAGTGCCTCCTTGCCCTGTTATACGGAACAAAATGTCAGTGAGCAGCGGGGCAAGGGGGTGTTTCAGGAGTCTATCGCTGCGCTTACACGGCTCAATGCCTGGGGTTATGGGGTTAAATCCGATCTCCCCCTCAGTTTGGTTTATAACCCTAACGGCGCTTTTTTACCGCCGCCGCAGGAATCGCTGGAAGCCGACTACAAACGCCAATTAAAAGAGGAGCATCAGATTGTCTTTGACAATCTTTTAACAATAACCAATATGCCGATCAGTCGATTTGGCAGTGTTTTATTGTCCAAAGGAACTTATGACGAATACATGAGTTTGTTAAGAGATAATTTTTCTTCATCCAATCTCGACACCGTTATGTGTCGAAATATACTCAGTGTCGATTGGCAGGGATATGTCTATGACTGTGATTTTAATCAGATGTTAGCAATGCCTCTGGTCGCCTCACGGGGGGTGTTAGCTTCGGATAAAGAGCAGCGTCATCTGCGGGAATTAATACATCATGATTTCACCGGCGCTCCCATTGTGGTGGGAGAACATTGTTATGCCTGTGCTGCAGGGCAGGGCAGCAGTTGTAGCGGGGCCTTGAGCTGATGTTGAGTATAGTGATCCCCCAGCTGAATGAAGCCGAAGGTATCGTTGAGCATCTCCAGGCCCTGCAGAAGTGGCGACCCGACGTGGAATTGATTGTTGTTGACGGTGGCAGCGTTGACAATAGTGTCGAGCTTGCCCGCCCCCTCGTTGATCACATTGTCGTGGTGGAGCCTGGGCGTGCAAAACAAATGAATGCGGGCGCGCAGCTTGCGCGGGGACATTACCTGCTGTTTCTTCACGCAGACACTCGTTTGCCCGACCGTTTGCTGGAAAGTCTTGCCGGGTGGCGCAAACGCGAGGCGCTCTGGGGTTTCTTCAGGCTCCGCCTCTCAGGTGATCACTGGTTGTTACGCTGGGTTGAGCGAGGCGTAAATTGGCGCTCTAAATTAACCTCTGTCGCGACCGGGGATCAGTGTCTCTTTGTTGAGCGGCAGACCTTAAAACAGTTGGGCTACTTCCCGGTACAGCCTCTGATGGAGGATGTGGCGCTAAGTAAAATACTTCGACGCCGCGCACGTCCGCTAATGGACAAGCAGCGGGTTGTCAGCTCAAGCCGTCGCTGGGAACGCAGGGGCATTGTACGTACGATATTGTTGATGTGGCGATTGCGTCTAGCCTATTTTTTGGGGGCCGACGCCGAGGCGCTGGCTGAGAGATATTACCCGGGCTATAAGCTGGCAAGTAAATTTAACCATGAGTGAAAAGTACCGCACTAATTACACCATCATGCAGTTCGCAAAAGCACCGCTCCCAGGTGAGGTGAAAACGCGCATGCGACCCAAATTATCTGAGCTCGAGAGTGTCGAATTGCACAGTACATTAACGCGTCATTCGTGGGGAATTATTCAGCGCGCTCAGTTGTGTAAACACGAATTGTGGGTGGGTTCGCAGCCAGACCATTCATTTTTTACAGACCTTCTGGCGGACTCAGACTGTGAAATTCGACAACAGAGTGGAGTAGACCTGGGTGCTCGGCTGGCAGACGCATTTAAACAATCACTTGGGAGCGCCTGTGAAAGTGATCGGCAGGGCGCGATTGTAGTTGGCAGCGACTGCCCCTTTTTAAATGCAGGTTATTTTTCCCAGGCATTGGATGCACTGGATCAGGGGGCTGATATTGTCTTGGGGCCGGCGGTCGATGGTGGATATGTATTGCTTGGCATGAGGGCGTACTGGCCCACCGTGTTTCAAGATATTCCCTGGGGAGGGCCACAAGTTTTTAAAGAAACGCAAAAACGCATAAAAGCGTTGGGATTGCGTTGTGTTGAGCTTTCTACCCTCGCCGATATTGACGAGCCCACAGATTTGGGTTTGTTGAGCGATAGCGACTTGCCTCAGAATCTGAGGCGTTATTCTGAACTGAAGTAGTCCCGCTTAGTGGTTCGCCATGCGGCGCACGTCATTGCGTCGGGCAGTTTGTTGCAGTTCAATAATATAACGATCGACCTGCTTTTGCTGCAAACGGCTGAGGCCATGGAATTCAAACCCGCAGAAATATAATCCTGTGGATTTTTCATAGCGCGGGTGTCGGGCAATCAGCGTGCAGTGTATAGAAAACTGCTGATTAACCGCGATATTGCAGTTCGGAAATTTTTCACCTGCTTTAATTTCCGGGCGAATGAACTTGGGAAACTCTGCGCCCAGTCCCGTGGTCGACAGGTCAACAACTTTTCCCGCGATAGCGCTTTCCCGGTCATCGTTAGCCGCTGAAATTTTACTGTCGTCGTACTGGTCAATCGTGGCTCGATAGGCCTCTCTGCGCTGTTTGTGGTGAATCACTTCCGGAAAACCAGCGCTAAAGGCATGGTCGTATCCACTGGGTGTCTTACTGCGCATGCCCTTAAATCGACAATGTACGTGAATGCCTTCATAAACACCGATCAGGGTGAAGGGTTCACCGCCTTTCAATTTTGCATTACCTTCATCGGGAATAAGCTCATCAAAGACTAACTCTTCTTTGTCGAGGTCAGCGTTCAGCAGCAGGCTGCTGTATTCGCGGCTTTCACCGTGGAATTTGATACTGAGCAGGCTGTGGGTCAGTTGCAGGGCGCGAAAAACCCGGAACATCTCCTTTTTAGAGGTAAACTGTTGCCCGTTACTGTCTTGATTCATTGGTTCTTGCCTGCTGGATGAAGCAAATAAGGATCTCATGCTTTAACCATAGTATATGCGCCACTGTTTGCCTGTCGGCCACCAGATTGATTGTAGAGTTCAGGCGTGCTGTCCTGGCCTTTCAGAAGGTTAACCAGGTGCCCCAGGGTATTGCGAGAGCGGCTGATCAGTTTGCCATTGACCTCGTTCATAGTGTGGCACTGCTTAAATTCGGCCTGCACCGATTGCCAGTCATCCTGTATCTGCTGGTCTCCAACATCAAGCAGTAACTGCTCCCAGGCCTCTTTGGTTGTGGGTAGCGAGCTGGCTTTCAGGATTTGAGCCCGCTGGCCCGAAGAGTGTTCAAGGGCCTGAAGCCATTGATTCTTTTCTTCAATCAAGCGGGGAAGGTCGCTGTGAGCACGGGTTTTCAGTGCTTCAGACTCCTGTTGAAGGGTCTGTTTCAGCTGTGCGATAGTCGCCTTGTCTTTTTCGATCAGGGCGCTCATTAATTGACGATGTGTAGAGCTCATGGGTCACCTCTCGGATAAACAGTCTAATTGTTACGCCTACAGTTGGGAGACTGCGGAACAACGACTATTAAGCGAGCAGGTCGTCCTGAGTGATCATTTTATCAGCAATGCGGCTTGCATTGATGGTATATGTGCCGTCGGCAAGTGCTTGCTTGATGGCGGCGACACGCGCGTTGTTGCCTTCGTCGGCGGCACTTATGCTGCTTTCAAGCCGGCTCATGGCCTGGGCTTCGTTGCTGAAAACCACATCGTCCGTTCGTCCTTGACCTTGCGGGTTATCACTCGGGTTGGCACCCTTTGCCTCGGCACCGACGTCAGCCGCCTTGCCTCGGGCGCCGGCAGTATTGCCAGGGTTGAGCCCGTTGTTGTTTGTATTAATGACCATCACGTGTTTCCCAACTGTAATTGCACTGTATATCGATTGGAGGTTTCCCTCATGAGGGTTATCGGCAGTCAGTTCGACTACTTTAGCAAAATTCCACTCTGTTTGAACGGTTTTCTGCGGCTCCAACCGATGAATTGCTTATAACATCACCCTAACAGTGCCCTGATTGATAATGCGGGCACTGATAATGCGATCTGAATCTGTGTTTTTGATCTTTATTTGCTCGCCTATACGACCGTTTGTCATAGCGATGCCACTGGCGACGACAGTAAGGGGGCCGGCGCTTGCCTCGACCAGTACGTAGTCACCGCGCTTTATCGCCATGGGTGTGGTCAAGTTGCTGGCAGTTAGCGCTTTGCCGCTGGCAAGGCTGCGTTTCAGGGTCTTTCCAAGCGCTTCTTCTGGCGTGTGAACATAATTTTGGTATCCACCGCTCATTCGGCGGGTGGCCGGCGAAAAGTCGTCAAGCGTCAGCATGTGGCCTCTCGGCAGGCTCGCATTTGTCGTGAGAACGTCCATTTCAGCGCTGATCGAGACGGGCACATAAAGTGACCACAGTTGAGGGCTCAGGCAGCTGACTTTCACGCTGAGGCGCAAACTGCGGCGATTAGGCGTAAACTCAGGCGTCAAAGGTTTGTCACAAGCGGCTAGACGAAGACGCGAATCCAGTTTTGCAGCTGTGATAGTCAGCGAGCGAATATGGGGGTTGGTGGAAATGGGGTGTTGTTCCCGCACAGCCTCAACCGCTGTTTCACGAATGTCCGCAAGGGGGGTAAACCCTGACGCAATAGCGCTAAGGGCTTGTGCAAACAGGAAAATTCCCAAATTAATACTACGAAGTCTCATCGTCTTGGCCTATGATAAATAGGAATAGCGCTGGGAACGGAACTCCTCAATTAAAGAGTGTCGGGTTTCAGCCGCTAATTGTTTATAAGCATAACTGTGCAAACATTGTGCCTATTTTGACCACTCGGGCCGAATCTAGCGGTTTGCCTGAGCCGCCGGTAGTAAATACGGGTAATAACGAAGAGGAAGGTGCATGGCCGGAATTATGGATAGTGTCAATCAGCGCACGCAGCTGGTTGGTCAAAATCGTCTGGAGCTATTGCTGTTTCGTTTAGGCGGAGAACAGTTATACGGGATTAATGTCTTTAAGGTGAAAGAGGTGCTTCAGTGTCCTCCTTTAACTGAAATCCCGAAACGAAACCCTGTCATCCGGGGTGTGGCACACATTCGTGGTGGCACTATTTCTATAATGGACATGAACCAGGCCACCGGACACGGTGAGCTGGATAATATCAGCGACTGCTTTGTCATCATTACTGAATACAACCGTTCAACCCAGGGGTTTCTGGTGCGTTCCGTGGAGCGTATCGTCAACATGAACTGGGAAGACATTCATCCGCCACCCCGGGGCGCGGGTCGCGAAAACTACCTCACAGCGGTGACTGAAGTTGAGGGCAAGCTGGTAGAGATCATTGATGTTGAAAAAATTCTGGCAGAGGTCAATCCTATTGATACCGAAGTCAGCGCAGGCATTATTGAAGATGGTATCGGTGAGCGAGTTATTCAAAAGCATATCTTGATTGTTGATGACTCTAATATTGCACGCAAGCAGATCCAGCGTGTGATCGAATCCATGGGCATCAAAACCACGCTCAAGAAAGACGGTAGAGAGGCGATCGAATATCTGCATGAGCTAGTAGATTCAGGCAAAAACGTTACCGAAGAGTTGATATTAATCATTTCAGATATCGAAATGCCTGAGATGGATGGCTACACATTCACGGCAGAGGTTCGGAACCATAGCGAATTGAAGGATTTGCATATTATTCTGCATACCTCTCTCAGTGGTGTGTTTAATGAGGCCATGGTGCGGAAGGTTGGAGCTAATGATTTCCTGGCAAAATTCCACCCCGATGAACTCGCCAAGCGTGTAAACGATCGAGTGCTTGAGATGACGGGTGAGAGCCTGTTAGATGAAGACGAGTAAGTATAGCGTGTTTTTGACTGTAGATAGGATGGAAGCAAGTCTTTGGATCTAAGTGACTTTGGTGTATTTCGTGATTTTCTGCAGGAAACCTGTGGTATATCTTTAGGTGAAAACAAACAATACCTGGTTAGTACCCGTATTCGAAAAATCCTCAAAGAGAACAACCTGGAAACGCTTACGGCCCTGGTTCATACAATGAGCAGGGGGCGTCACGGCAAGCTTCGCCAGGCCGTGATTGATGCCATGACCACCAACGAAACCTTCTGGTTTCGCGATACCTATCCCTTCGAATATCTCAAACAGACCGTGTTGCCAGAGATGATGGAGCAGGGGCGCAGCCCTCTGCGAATCTGGTCTGCCGCTTGTTCCTCCGGGCAGGAGCCTTTTTCTATCAGTATGTCGGTTGAAGAATACCGCCGACGCGCTGCGGGTGGGTTGCGCAGAGAGGTGGAGTTGGTCGGAACAGATTTGTCCTCGGTGGTGCTGGATACAGCTTCAGCAGGCGAATATGATCGCATGGCGGTGTTGAGAGGTCTCTCTACAGAAAGGTTGGATGCCTACTTCGATAAACTGAATGATGAAACCTGGCGGGTTAAGAGAGAGGTGCGCTCAAGGGTGAGTTTTCGATCACTCAACCTAATGGATCCCTACATCACGCTCGGTCGGTTTGACATTATTTTTTGCCGCAATGTGCTGATCTATTTTAACCGCGAATTGAAAGAAGACATTTTAAGGCGTATGCATACCTCATTGAACCCGGGTGGATTGCTGTTTTTGGGTTCCTCCGAAGGTTTGGCCGGCGCAGCTGATTTGTTTGAAATGATCAATTGCAGTCCCGGCATTGTTTATCGCGCGATTAAATGAACCTTTGCCTTTAAAGGGGAAACTTATTGCCGCTCTCGATAAACAAACACAAAAAGTCGAAACGCCTCAAATACCGAACTTCCAATTAATCCAATAAAAACAATCACTTAACCTTTTCTGTCAGACTTGGCACAGCGCTTGCTCTAATTCGTGAAAGAACATCACGCATTGAAGGTAGGCAACCATGGCAGCAATCAACTTTAATAACGCGCTCGGCATACATGAGTCCGCATTGCGGATTCGTACCGAGCGGGCTGAAGTGCTCGCCAATAATTTGGCCAATGCCGACACTCCCAACTTCAAAGCTCGCGACGTCGATTTCGCCACCCTAATGAAGCAGCAGCTTCAGGGCGGTGAACAGATGGCCATGCGGGCCACTGACAGCCGTCACCACAATGCCAATATGGATAACTCGGGCAGCAGCCCCTTGTTGTTTCGCACCCCTCAGCAGCCTTCTATTGATGGCAACACCGTGGAAGAGCACGTGGAACACGGCGAATACATGAAAAACTCCCTGGCGTTCCAGGCGGGTTTCACCTTTTTGAACGGTAAGTTTAAGGGCCTTATGTCGGCCATTAAAGGAGATTGATCATGGGATTAAGTTCGGTTTTTGACGTAGCGGCCAGTGGCATGAATGCGCAGAGCATTCGACTGAACACCACCGCAAGTAACCTGGCTAACGCCCAGAGTGCAAGCAGTAGTGTCGATGAAGTCTATCGAGGCCGCCATCCTGTCTTTGCCGCCCTGCACAAAAGTGCCATGGGTGAAAACATGAACGGTTTTGCCGATTCTCGCAGTGCGAGTCAGGGCGTTCAGGTCATGGGCATTGTTGAGAGTGATGCTGAGCTACAACGCCGCTACGAACCCAATCACCCTGAAGCTGACGGAGAAGGTTATGTGTTTTACCCCAACGTCAATGTGATGGAAGAAATGACCAACATGATTTCCGCATCAAGAGCGTTTCAGGTCAACGTTGAAACCATGAATGCCGCTAAATCGATGATGCAGCGAGTGCTGACCCTGGGTCAGTAAGCCGTGAGAGAAGAAAGGTAAAAAGCGATGACTACTGATGTAGCACAAACAACTGGCGCGGCGTTTTTGGAGCAGTATCAAACGCCGACAGAAACCAAAACAGCGGGCAAAAACGAGCTCGGTAAAGATGAGTTTCTGAATTTGCTGGTCACGCAGCTTGAAAACCAAAACCCCCTGGAACCCCAGGACAATGGTGAATTTATTGCGCAGCTGGCGCAATTCAGTTCCCTGGAAGGTATTGATAATTTAAACGATACCATGAATGGTTTTGTTGACAGCTTCCAATCCAATCAGGCACTCGAAGCCTCTATGTTGGTTGGACGCCAAGTGCAAATCAGCGCCAGTAGCGCCTTTATGCAGGAGGGGGAAATATTCTCCGGTGCATTAGACTTGCCTGTCTATAGCAGCAACGTGACGGTCGGGATTTATAACGACAAGGGGGAGCTAGTGCGCAGTGCCAACATGGGTAGCCAGAGCGCGGGTATTGTTGATTTTGCCTGGGACGGCAAAGACAGTGCCGGCAATAGTTTGCCGTCGGGTACTTATTCGGTCAAAGCGGAAGCTCGAATCGACAACGAAAGTCAGCAGTTAGATACCTTGCTCGGGGCGAATGTCAACAGCGTTACCCTGGGGACTGCTGGTAAAGAAATGACACTGAATCTGAATGGCATAGGGCCCGTGCCGATGTCGCAAGTCACCACCATTCAGTAGAACATGATTGTCGTTAAACAACTTTGAATTTACGTACGAGAACGTCGTACCACTTATATAGAAGCTCAGAATGCCCATCACTGGGGGTTTTGACTTGCAGTCACCGCAAAAGAGGAAGGGCATATGTCATTTAACATTGGTCTGACAGGTATTAAGGCAGCCGACGCCGACCTGCGTACAACGGGCAACAACATTGCCAACGCCAGTACCACAGGTTTCAAGCGTTCGAGGGCAGAGTTTGGTGACGTTTATGCGAGTTCTATTCTGGGTAGTGGCTCCAATACCACCGGTAGTGGTGTTTTGTTAACGGATGTTAGTCAGCAGTTTGTGCAGGGTAATATTTCGTTTACCGACAATAGCCTTGACCTGGCGATTAATGGCGGTGGCTTTTTTATCATGAGTGACAATGGTGACGTGTCCTACACTCGAGCGGGCATGTTCTCTACCAACAAAGAAGGTTTTATCGTCGACAACGCAGGTTCAAACTTGCAGGGCTATGGTGCCGATGGGGATGGCAACATTATTAATGGTGTCTTGACTGACTTACAAGTTCAGTCTGGTAACCAGGCGCCTCAGGCGACGTCTATTGTGCGCTCAGAGTTTAATCTGGATGCGACGGAAGTGGCACCGGAAGCTCTGGTAGTGAGTACTGATGGCTCGAATATATTGCTGCCCTCAGCAACGGGTAATGTTGTGACCAGTATTTCCACGATCACTGATTTTGCAGCAGGTTTCGATTTTGGAGCTAGTAATGCAACATTGAACGTTACTGTTGGCGGTAATGCGGCGTTGCCCATAGTCTTTAGTACGGCTACCTTATCTGGAGCGGGTGTTGGTGGCGACGACATTGTCACTGACGCAACTGAGCTCGTTGCTGTTCTCAATAATGCTTTTGGTGCAGCTGCGTCGCCTTATAACGCAATGACGGCTGTCGATACCTCGGGGACCGGCGTCGGCCCGGTAGACATCTTACTAACAGGTGTCGAGGCGGGTAATGGCACGAATTTTTCGTTGACCTATGCGGGGGCAGGTTCCGCGGCACTACAAGCGATTTTAACCAATATTGCGCCCGGCGCGAGCTCGGCATACGTAGTTCAAACGAATGGTTATAACCCAGGTTTGCTTGACGTAATTACGGCAACTAGCACTGTTCAGTTGAACCTTGCGGCAACACCGGGTACCAATGCCACGGCAAGAGAGATTGCCACCGAAATTAATCTTCAGGATCAACTCCAGAACTTGGGCGTGACCGCAAGTGCACACACTCAGGTGCGCTTGAGTGATGTTGGTACCGATTTTACATCGGGGCAATTGGTCATGGCATTGAAACCTGCAACCGGTGGGGGGGCCACGAGCTATATTAATTTAACAAGTACCGGCTCAACTGCTGCAGATATCGTAAACGCGATTAACGGAGCGAGTATTGCCGGTATCAGTGCTGTGCAGTCTGTCGACGGCGGAGGCAACCCTGCTGTCGATATCATTGCGCAGAACGGCGAGGATATTATTATTCAAAACCTCGGTGATTTAACGGGTATCGGTAATGACTACGTAACCGTTGAAGGGTTGACATCTGCGGGGGCATCTTTGGCGCCGCCAACAAACAGCCCCGGCCCCGTGGTTCTGGATATCGCGGAGCAACTTATTGTCGGTGGTGAGGTGGATATCAGCCTCGCCGACGGTGTGACCGTTGCTGCCAACGTGGGTAACCCGGGCAACGTCTGGGGTTCTTTGCCTGGTAACTCAAGCAATACCTTTGATCCACAGGACCCGGAAACTTATAACTCAGCCACATCGGTGACCGTTTATGATAGTTTGGGTAACTCCCATATCATGACGCAATACTTCGTGAAAGAAAGGACCGATCCGCTTAACACTTCAACCACTTCGAATACATGGTCGATGTATGTTTTGATCGATGGATTTGATGTAGGTAATTCGGCAGCAGGCAGCACCGTGCCGGGCAGGGCGCAGTTTAATATGCGTTTTAACTCAGACGGTAGCCTCGATGCGGCGGCAGATGGTCCATTTTTGGTCACCAACTGGACCCCCGTTGATGAAAACGGCAACTTCAACGGTGCACTTGGGCCAAACCCTGCCGGTTTGTTACCCTTGCCGCAACCGGCCACCGATTCAAACTTTGAAATTGATATCAACGGTACCACTCAGTTCGGTAGTGACTTTGGTGTCATCTCTGTTAAGCAAGATGGTTATACCACCGGTCGTTTAACCGGCTTGAACATCGATGATGCAGGTATTATTTTCGCTCGATTCACTAATGGTCAAGCACAGGTGTTAGGTCAGGTGGCCCTTGCGGGTTTCACCAATGAACAAGGCATGACCTCCCTGGGCTCAACTAACTGGGCGGAAACCTTTGAGTCCGGTACGCCGGTAGTGGGTGTGCCGCAAAGCTCTGCGCTTGGTGCCATTCAGTCCGGCGGCCTTGAAGATTCCAACGTTGACTTGTCTGCTGAGCTGGTGAAATTGATTATTGCGCAACGAAACTACCAGTCCAACGCCAAAACCATTGAAACGGCGGACCAGGTGACACAAACCATCTTGAATATCTAATCTTAAACAAGCGATTTTTTCCGTTTTTTTCCTGATCCGGGCCATCTTGGCCCGGGACTTGCAATTTCCTGTGTAGCTAACGCATAAACCCCTTATATAGGGGATGGCGTGCCGCCAGGTAGACAAAGTTTGCCGCCCGGCGGTGAATAATTGCAGACAGGAGCCTCTCATGGACAAAGCACTTTATATCGCGATGACCGGTGCCAAGCACAACATGCTGGCGCAATCGGTACACGCGAATAACCTTGCCAATGCCAGTACCACCGGATTCAAAGCCGATTTTGCCCAGGCCCGCAGCATGGGTGTCTATTACGGCGATGGCGCACCGACACGTGCTTACGCGCTAACCGAAAATCCCGGCACTGACTTTTCAACCGGGCCGATGAATGCGACCGGCAGAGACCTGGATGTCGCTATTCGTGGACCGGGTTTGTTTGCTGTTCAGGCGCCTGACGGCACCGAAGCTTACACACGATCGGGCAATATGACCCTGGGCCCTAACGGTGAACTACTCACTGCTAATGGTTTGCCGGTGATGGGCGATGGCGGTCCCATTGTAATTCCTCCCGCAGAAAAAATTGATATTGGCCTCGATGGTTCCATTACGGCGCTGGGAGCGGGCGAGGGTGCCGCAACATTGATTCAGGTGGATCGTATCCGGGTTGTTACCGCCGATCCACAAAACCTCGCCAAGGGTTCGGACGGTCTTATACGCAGCCGTGATGGTGAGGCTCTTGAGCCAGCAGAAGATGTGCAGCTGGCGCCAGGATTTCTGGAAAGCAGCAACGTTAATGCCATTAATGAGTTTACAGAAGTTCTGTCGCTCTCAAGGCAATACGAATTACAAGTCAAGATGATGAAAACCGTAGAACAAAACTCCGAAGCGTCGGCACGCTTATTGCAGACTTCCTAATTAATGGGAATAGAGCCAATAAACAGACGTTTTTGATCAAAATCCCGCGATCGTTTCAGCCGCACTAGCCTGAATCGATGAGCTTAATTAACAGGTGACACTATGCTCGCATCACTATATATCAGCAAAACTGGCTTGAGTGCTCAAGACAAGCAGCTCGCTACTATTTCGAACAATCTGGCTAACGCCTCCACTGTTGGTTATAAGCGTAGCCGGGCTGTCTTTGAAGATTTGTTCTATCAAACCCAACGGCAGCCGGGGGCCCAGTCTACGCAAGACACCTTGCTACCTTCAGGTTTGCAGCTGGGTACCGGTACACGGGTGGTCGCCACACAGAAGCAGTTTACTGAAGGCAGCATGCAGGTCACCGGGCAGTCTCTCGATATCGCCATTGATGGCAAGGGTTTCTTTCAAGTCCTGCAGCCCGACGGCACCACTGGTTATACCCGGGATGGCCAATTTCAAATCAGTGATCAGGGTGAGATTGTGAACTCGAACGGCCAGATCATTCAGCCTGCCATCACGATCCCACAAGGCACGCAAAAAATCACGATCGGTTTAGACGGTATCGTATCCGCGACCATCGCCGGTCAAGTAGGTACTACCAACATCGGGCAGATGGAGACCGTTGACTTTCTTAATCCCTCTGGCCTGCAATCAATTGGTGGCAATATCTTCTTGCAAACAGCTGCAAGTGGCGACCCTGTAGCAGGGACACCTGGTCTGGATGGTTTAGGTAGTCTTAAACAAGGTGTGCTCGAAAATTCCAATGTCGACATTGTTGAGGAGATGGTCAACATGATCACAACCCAGCGTGTCTACGAATTGAACTCCAAAGTCGT
>CAJWCA010000089.1 GCA_913020395.1 uncultured Cellvibrionales bacterium
TGAAGCGTGCTGGAGCCCTCGTGCCCGTCTTGATGAGATGGACCGCGACAACATTGATATCCAGATTATGTGTGCAACTCCCGTATTGTTTGCCTACGAGCGCCCTGCGGAACACGCTGCGGAGTGTGCTCAAATATTCAATGACCTTGCGTTGGAAATCTGTGACTACGACCGTTCGCGCCTGAAAACATTGTGTCAGGTACCCTTGCAGGATATCGACGCCGCTTGCAGAGAAGCCAGCCGATCAATGAGCAATGGTCATGTGGGTGTACAAATTGGTAATCACGTAGGCCCCAAAAATCTGGACGATGAAGGTTTGGTGACATTTCTCCAACACTGCGCCAGTGAGAACATTCCCGTGTTGGTCCACCCCTGGGATATGTTGGGTCGCGATCGCATGCCTAAATACATGTTGCAGTGGTTGGTGGCAATGCCGGCTGAAACACAGTTGTCCATTTTGTCTTTGATTATGTCGGGTGCATTCGAGAGAATTTCACGTGATTTGAAGTTGTGTTTTGCCCACGGAGGTGGCAGCTTCGCGTTTAATCTGGGCAGGGTTGATAATGCCTGGCGCCATCGAGACATTGTGAGAGAAGATTGCCCAAATTTGCCGTCTTCTTATGTCGATCGCTTTTTTGTCGATTCGGCAGTTTTCAGCGACGACTCGCTAGAGCTTTTAGTGAAGGTGATGGGCGAGGACCGGGTATTGCTCGGCACAGACTATCCGTTCCCCTTAGGTGAGCAGAGGATGGGAGAGCTTGTGCGAAATCATTCCACATTGTCGGCAGGTACTAAAACCAACATTTTAGGGAAAAACGCTCTCTCATTTTTCAATCTGAATGAGTGAGCGCTCAAGATACCATGAATGACTAGCCCGTTACTGCATTGAAGGGGCTAGTGATAGGTGTCTGCTTCCTGAAGTTTGATATGGGGAAATAGCTCCGACCAATCAAAATTGCGAAGTTCGTCAAAATCGACAATTTTCGATGCCTGTTCCGGGATATCATATTCGGTCACATCGACGCGTGTTTTGACGACATCTTTCAGATATAAATACAGGGCTTCATAGACTTGCTCTCGACTCGAAAAAGGGCCTATTTCTCTCAATTCTCGCGCCGAAAAATACCAATCTCCGTTGCAAAAAAAGACCCGGTTTGAACTAAAAACGGTGGTCTTTTCATCTCCATTCCGATGCATGTTTTGTTACCTCATAGACGATTAATGTTCCAATTCTCTGATTGCTCAGATAACCCGACGCCCAGACGGGATTCCCTGTGTGTGATTTTCCGTCATCGCTTGGCGTGGTGCCAGCGTCGCAAAAATACACACACTGATTTAATGACCATAGCCCAATTCATAGTTGATTCAAGCCGTTTGCAGAAATTGTTTTACGGTGGGGAGGGAAGGGCGCAGTTAATCGCGAATGGGTATTATTTAAGCGCTGCGTGAGCTTGCAATTTTAGCTTGTGCACAATATAGTATTGCAAAACTAACGGTGCCGAAATAAACGATATTGAGGCTAAAAAGGCGAACCCTCCATGAGCGCAGCAATCTACGACATTCCATGCACCACCATTGAGGGTGAAAATACCACCCTGGAAGCCCACAAAGACAAGGTGCTGCTTGTGGTTAACACCGCCAGCAAATGCGGGTTTACACCTCAATACAAAGGCCTTGAAGCCTTACACAAGAAGTATGCGGATCAAGGGCTTGTGGTGCTCGGCTTCCCCTGTAATCAGTTCAAGCAGCAGGAGCCTGAAGGTGATTCGGCGATAGCCAGCTTTTGTGAGATGAATTTTGGTGTCACTTTTCCCCTGTTTGCAAAACTGGACGTCAATGGACCGGGTGCCCACCCGCTCTATGAAACATTAAAAGCCGCTGCCCCAGGCGTATTGGGTTCGAAGGGGGTTAAGTGGAATTTCACCAAGTTTCTAGTGGCCCCGGGTGGCCAATCGGTTGAGCGCTTTGCACCGGCCACTGCCCCTGAGAAGATGGCGTCGGCGATTGAGCAGCTCTTACCCAAGGCGCAATAATGAATCCGGTCGATCCATTAAAACTTGATAATCAGCTTTGTTTTGCCCTCTACGCAGGCTCCCGCGGAGTC
The DNA here is from genome assembly GCA_913020395.1 of uncultured Cellvibrionales bacterium. GTDB lineage: Bacteria > Pseudomonadota > Gammaproteobacteria > Pseudomonadales > Cellvibrionaceae > CAJWCA01. Next base: position 2,105 of record CAJWCA010000089.1, read on the forward strand.
ACGCGTTTGTACCGGCCGCTGCTGGATGAGCTGGGCTTAACTTACCCCCAGTATCTGGTGATGTTGGTATTGTGGGAAGAGTCACCTGGGGCCATCAATGTGAAGGCCCTGGGCGAGCGTTTGTTGTTGGACAGCGGCACCCTGACGCCGCTGCTGAAGCGACTGGAGCAGTCGGGTTTGGTGGAGCGTAAACGCAGCGTAGACGATGAAAGGGCTCGCTTGATCTCCTTGACCGAAACAGGGCAAGCGCTGAGAACAAAGGCTGAATGTATTCCCTCCCGCCTATTGGCGTCTTCTTCGCTCGACGTTGACCAGCTTAGGCAGCTGCGAGATCAACTGCAGCAGCTGAATAAGATGCTGCGGGACGCAGAACTGTAAGTTGGCACGCGGGAGGGTTAATGTTCCGTTCATCTAAATACGGTAGTATGGACGGACCTTTGTTAACGTAGATAGTCCTTTGACCTCCATCTTTCACCGCACTGTTTTGTTGCTGCTGCTGGCCTGGCCCCTGGGTCAGGCTTTAGCGGATGGCGAAGAGCTTTCTGAGGCGGGTCAGGCTGAACCGATGTCTGACAAACACTCCACTAACAAAGCTAAAGATAATTCCCCCAAAAAAGGCAAGACCATCTGGCTGGAAGAGAAAATTAGCCCCTCGACCCAATGGCTTGAGGGACTGGTTAAACCCATGACAAGCTGGATGGAGGGGAAAATACAAAAGCACCCCGATCAGAAAAACCAAACACTTCCTCGTGAGGCGCCGGTCCCCGAAACACAAAACCTGAGCGCCTCCCCTGACACCGCTAGTATTATCGATGCAGACACAATTGCCCGCATCGCCGGTGAACGCGTTCCCGGTCAAATACTGCGCATGAAATTACTGGAGCGAAACCCACTTCAATATCGGGTTAAGCTCATTTCCAAGGCTGGCGAAATTCATATGTTGTATATCAATGCACACACAGGCGAGCTGATTCAACCTTCCAATAAGCCGACAGGAGGCTAGAGACCATGCGACTGTTGCTGGTTGAAGATGACAGGGAGTTACAGGGGCAGTTGCAGCGCATGCTGGAGCGGCGGGACTTTCAGTTGAATATTGCCGAAGACGGCATTGAGGCGCTCTACCACACAGGAGAGTACGAAATAGATTTGGCTATTGTCGATTTAGGTTTACCTAAAATGGATGGGCTGGAATTGATTCGTCGGCTCAGGGAAGGTAAACGTGAATTTCCCATTCTGGTATTAACCGCCCGCACAGGGTGGAAAGCCAAGGTAGAAGGCCTGGATGCCGGTGCAGATGACTACCTCACCAAACCCTTTCAACCGGAAGAACTGCTAGCCAGAGTCAATGCACTGCTCAGGCGATCCAGCGGCCGCACCAGTACCCGACTGGAGCACGGTCCTATCGCACTCGACACGGTCAGCAATGTGGTTTACCTCGAAGAACAAGAGATTGATCTGACCGCATTTGAATTTAAAGTATTGGAACAATTTTTGACTCATCCGGGAAAGATCATCACCCGGTCGATGCTGATAGATCGCTTGTATGACCAACAGGAGGATAAAGACAGCAATGTTGTTGAGGTGATTATTGCGCGTCTGCGTAAAAAGTTAGACCCGAAGGGAGACTATCGCCCGATCGAGACCTTAAGAGGACGAGGTTATCGACTAGTGAACGGGAAGTCCTGAGACTAATGACGCAATCACTCACGCACCGTCTGTTTATTTCGGCTGGTACAGTGATTTTTATTTTTCTCGGGGTTACGGCTCTGGTGTTAAATCAGGCCTTTGCCTTCAGCCTCGAAAACATTGTACGGGAGAAGCTGCGCCTGCATACCTATGCATTACTGGCGGTGGCCGACAACGAAAACGGTGTGATTGAGTTGCCCTCGCGGGTGGCCGAGCAGCGTTTTAACTCCCGCAGTGAGTCGCTGATAGGCATTGTTACTAATACAGAGGAAAAAGAATTTTGGCGCAGTGTATCGGCAAACGACCAGGTATTTTCTCTGCCGGCACCACCGGCGGGTGAGTGGTTATTTGGCAAGGCCCAGGACGGGGCGGGCAAAGTGTATTTTGTCTCCAGTTACAGTACCGTTTGGCCTGACGATCGAGGCGTAAAGTCGACCTTTGTTTTTACGGTGATGGAAGAACTGGATTATTATCAGGAAAATATCCAGAGTTACCGCAATACCATTCTAGTGGCTCTGTTTCTGATTGGTATCGTGTTGTTGGGTTTACAGGCCATTATACTCCGCTGGGGTTTGAGACCGGTACGTGGTCTGGCAGAAGACGTTGACGCCATGGGCAGGGGAGAGAGCCAGGACCTGGGCGGTGACTACCCGAAGGAGTTACTTCGCCTGGTGGCCAATGTCAATTTGCTGATTGACAACGAACGCAGGCAGCGGGAAAAGTATCGGGACAGAATGGCTGACCTGTCGCACAGTTTAAAAACCCCTTTATCGGTGCTTAAGGGTTTAGAGTCTGACATTGTGGAGCAAGAGGATACCATTGATCGTCACTCGCTGGTTGGCAGTCTGGGGCGACAGGTTGAAAAAATGCGCAGCATCATTGACTATCAACTGCGCCGAGCGGTGTCGTCCGGGCACAGTAGCAGTGTTAGCGCGATCTCTCTGGCCCCGGAAGTGGAACAGATACTCGACGCGCTGGATAAAGTGTATAGCGACAAACAGGTCTCTGCGGAGCTGCAAATTGATACCGATATCACGCTGTTGGTCGATGAAGGGGATTTGGCCGAATTACTGGGTAATACACTGGATAATGCCTATAAACATTGCAGGCACCGAGTGATGGCCCAGGCAAGGCGGGTAGAGCTCGCCGATGGAAGGTCTGCCATTCAAATTATGATAGAAGACGATGGTGCGGGTATTCCGGCAGACAAGCGAGACAGTATTTTAAAGCGGGGAGTACGACTCGATTCAACTCACGCGGGACAAGGTTTTGGCCTCGCTATCGTGGCGGAAATTGTGAGTAGTTATCAGGGCAGTGTTGTCATAGGAGAATCTGCCTTGGGTGGCGCACTTTTTACACTGGAATTACCCAGTCGAAAGGAATAATAAGGAAACAATCATTATGGGTGTAGTAGGGGGATTATCCATGTTAAGACGACTTCTCTGTCTGTTATTGTTGGTAAACTTGGCGGCCTGTTCAAGTGTCACATTACGACCGACTGGTGGTGAAAAGGACAATGCAGACCCGTCTTATATCGACAGTAAACCTTTTTATCTGTTTGGTATTTTTGGTGAGCACGAGGTGGACGTCAATGAGGCCTGTGAAGGTGCAGAGGTGACCCAGATGCAAACGGTCATCACCTCCTCCGATTATATTCTGTCGATGCTGACACTGTTTATCTATACGCCGAGAACGGCCAAGGTATGGTGCGAAGAATGATGAATATTTCTGCTGTTCGACTATTGGTTGTGCTCGCTGCAAGCCAGGTATTGCTGGCCTGCAGTTCCGTAACTTTTGTTCAGGTAGAGCAAGAGGGTGAACATAAAACCACTAACAAGTGGCACCATGCCACCCTGAATGGCATGGTTGAAATTAGCAAGCCGCTGGATATCAGAACGGTTTGCCACAACAAGGCCTGGACTAAAATCACCACAGAACATACGTTTTATAATTTCATGGCAGAGGCTGTAACGCCTACGTTTATTCCCCGAATTTTACTTTACAGTGCCTGGACTAATAAGGTGCAGTGTCACGAAACACCCGAAGAAAAATAGCGCCAAATCCCGGTTCGTTCATTGCGCCTTTTGTGGCGCGCGACCGGGGTTAAATCAATATTTCTTCTCAAATTTCACCAGTTAATCTTCAGTTAATTTTACATTCAGTTTTCGTTCAGCCCCTATCTATATAGTAGCTTCCGTACTCAACGACAGGACGGAACGGCTATGAAACTTATTTTACTTGCGATCATCTCACTGAACGCCTTCTTTCTGGGGGGCTGCTCTGTGCATCACGCAACGCAACCCTCTGTCGTTGACCGCATTGATATTCAATCTTCCTCCAAAGAGCTGCAACAGCAAAACCGGCAGGATCTGGAAGCCCGGCTCTTTGGTCTGTAAATCCATTTTTTATTTATCGTTAACTATTAAGGAATACCTATGACTACTGCAACTACATTTGTTCAACTCGCCATCGCCAGCAGCTTGATTGCGACTACCGCGTTTGCCAACGATGCTATCGACCCAGGCGACAGTGACAGCCGCTGGGTAGCGGGAGGCGTGATCGGAGGCTTTACCAATGTCTATGCCGGTGAAGACAATGAATCCACGTTCTTCCCTGCCTTTCAATACAATGGGGAGCGCTTTTTTGTAAAAAATGGCAGCCTCAATTTCGCCCTTGGCTCTCAAGGTGAATTTAGCTATGGGCTGACCGCCTCACCCAGCGGGACCTTATTAAGTGATGAAAGCGAATATAAGGACAATGAGAAGCTGGCAGGTCTGGTTGAACGTGATTTCACGATGGAAGGTGGTTTTTATGTTTACCATACAACCGACAAAGGCCGCATGAAGTTTATTTTGAATACAGACCTCGGCAGTAAACACGAAGGCCAAACGGCCTTGTTAAGCTACACCTTTGACCTGCGTGCGGGTGATTGGTATGTGAACCCCTATGTAGGGGCGGAGTGGGTGAGTGGCAATAAGGCGGACCACTATTTTGGTGTGAGTGAGGCTGAAGCGAATGAATTTCGAGAGGCTTACAAGGCCGACTCATCATTAAACTTGTTTGCCGGTGTACGTGGCCGCTACGAATTGACCGATCATTGGGACGTTAACCTTAACGCAGGCTTTGTTGCGCTGGGTGACGGTATCAAAGATAGCTCAATCGTTGACGAAGACTTTGCCTACCACACCAGCGTGGGCATCAACTACAACTTCTGAAGATGAAACAGCCGCCTCTTTGGAGGCGGCTGCCTGAAGTAATCTCCTGTATCAATGTGCATTTCCTGTGCTAGTCTGCGTAAGGGACTGTAAGCGTAATTGATGGGGAAATAATGACAAGAATCGTCGCTTTGTTTTTTTTATTCTGGATCAAGAGCGCAGTGAGTGGACAGGCCGGTCCAGAGATCTCCATACGTACAATCGGTTTTCCTCCCTACGGCATCCACATCGATCAAACCTTCAGTGGAATCTATTTTGATCTCGCCAATGCACTGGCAACAGAAGCGGGTTTTCTCGCCAATAATTCGGTCAGCCCTTACGCTCGGATTATTAGCGAACTCAAATCCGGTCATACTGATATGACTATTATGTTCCGCTACCCGGAACTGGAGGAACATGTTGTTTATGTGGTTCCTCTGCCTCCACTAAAAACAGTTGTTATCGGCCGCAGTGGCACAGTCTTTGATTCTCTTGATAGCCTGAAAAATAAAAAAATCGCCTACTTGAGAGGGGCGAGTTTCAGCGATGCCATCGATGAAGACTCCTCGATAATCAAACAGCGTACAGCAGATTTTCTACAGGGTGTCAGAATGATGATGGCAGGCAGAGTGGATGCCATTATTGGCCCTATGGACCCCATACTCAGTGCGGCCGCCAAGATCAACCGGGGGGCTGAAAGTTTTGGTGAGCCTTTTGTCGTCTCTGAACGTACGCCGTGGATTCAAGTCTCAAAGCGAGGTAAACACCTGCAATCGGTAGAGACACTCGAGACGGCCTTCAATGCCTTGCAAAGCCGTGGCGTGCTGACGCAGTTACACGAAAAGTACTTGGCGCCCAACCGGACGGTTGGGCAGTAGTGAAGCGGACACCGCTGAGCTAAAAGCAAGTCTCCAATAAGGTCTCAGCCCCTATTTTCACACTTCAACAACATTCAGCCAGGAGTCGTGTTTATTGCACACACTCAAGGCATAGAGTGCGCCCTGGTAGTCACCCAGCTGATAGTTAGAAATGGGCGCCTTATCTTCCATTGGGTTGAACATGGTTTCGGCGATGAACTGGTAATTGTGATCGAGCAGCATGTGTTTAACGATGTAGTGATCATAGCCCTTCATCTCGTGGGGGGTAACCACCTGGGCAGCAGTGCCATCTTGTCCTTTTGAAATTTTTATTATCGGCAGGTGACCACTGACTTTCTTACTCCAACGCCCAGGGGCATCTTTGGTGTAGAAGACACCGCCCGCCATTGCATTCGATCCCGCCAGTACGGTACTCGGAGCAATGATACCCAGGGCCGATCCGGCAAACGTCATTCGAATAAAGTGTCTACGATCCATAATACATTCCTTTAGCGCTTAAAATTCCACTGTGCAGTCTACAGGGGTGCCGCTAGTTTAAGGGTTTTTCATTGTTTCGCAAGATGCAATAGCCTGTGGCTATGGCTTGTAAGAAAGCCAAACTCTTGCGAATTGACTGGTGATTACTATAGTTGATGGAGACATTTCTCTCCATTGTTCACGGTTTAGGGCAGACTCATGGATGCGTCAAGGGCTGTAGATTTCCAAAAGATTTTTGAGCATACGGACGCGGTATCCGTCCAGGGTTACAACGAAAAGCGAGAAGTTATCTATTGGAATAATGCCAGTGAACGCCTCTATGGTTATAGCGCCGCTGAGGCACTGGGGCAGCAACTGGAGGATTTGATTATTCCCCCCGAGATGCGGGCGGACGTGATTGCCCTTCACGCGTCTTGGCTGGAGCACGGGGAGGCGATTCCTTCTGGGCATTTAACATTACAGCGTGCTGACCACTCGGCGGTAGATGTGTATTCCAGTCATGTGATGCTGGAAAATGATCGAGGGCGGAAAGAGATGTATTGCGTGGACGTTGACTTGTCCACGCTAGAGGTCTTGAAAGCCCTAACCCAGCAGCAAGAGGGCGTGCTCCATTCTGTGTTTCAGGTTATACCTGATCTGTTTTTTCTTCTGGATAAAGACTGCCGAATTCTGGAGTATCGGGCCAACCGCTCGGAAGATCTCTATGTCTCACCAGATTTCTTTCTGGGTAAACTCATGCAAGACGTTGTTCCGGCCTCTGTCGGGCAGCAATTTGTTCAGAGTGCGGCACTCATTACGGACAAAAATAGAATAACAACCTTTGAATACAACATGGAAGTTGACGCCGGCAGTAGGATATTTGAAGCCAGACTTTGCCAAATGCCAGACAGCGATAAGATGATAGCCATTGTCAGGGATATTACTGAACAAAAAGCCAATATGGATGCCTTGGCGAACAGCATCAGCATTTACCAGCAGATGTTTGAAAGTAACAAGGCTATTAAACTGATCATTGATCCCGCAGATGGCGCCATCGTTCAGGCAAATACAGCGGCTTTGGAGTTTTACGGTTACAGCAAGGAGGAGATGCTGTCACTGAAGATAACCGATATCAATACTCTGGAGCCCGCAGATGTAATGAATGAGATGGAGTTGGCCAAACTCGAAAAACGTTTGTACTTTGATTTTACCCATCGCCTTTCCTCTGGGGGCACTCGCGATGTGGAGGTGTATTCCGGGCCTGTAAACCACGGCGACAGAAAACTCCTGTATTCCATCATTCATGACGTTTCACAGCGCAAGGAAGCCGAGAGAAAAATTGCCCACCAGGCGCATTACGATACACTCACAGACCTGCCCAATCGCTTTTTGTCACTCGATCGCCTGTCTCAATTGTTGTTGGAGTCCAATCGACAAAGTGAAAAACTTGCGGTGATCTTTCTGGACTTGGATGACTTTAAGAAAATCAATGACACCCTGGGGCACGAAGTGGGAGACCACCTGTTAATTGAAGCGTCTTACCGCCTGTCAGACAGTGTGCGTTCAGATGACACAGTCGGGCGGCTCGGTGGGGACGAATTCATCATAATTTTACGTGGGTTGACTGAAAATACCGATGCCATCCCCACGATTGACAAGTTATTAGAACAATTTCGCCGTCCGTTTTGTGTGGATGGTCGAGAGCTTTTGATCACCGCCAGTATGGGGGTGGCCTTATATCCCGGGGATGGCGCCGACTCATCGGCACTGCTTCGAAATTCTGATACCGCGATGTACAAAGCCAAGGAGTCTGGGCGCAATACCTACTCCTTTTACACCGACTCTATGAATCAGGCCGTTTCCCTTCGTTTGAGTGTTGAAGAGCACATGCATGGTGCGCTGGAGCGAGGAGAGTTCAGTGTTCACTACCAGCCGCAAATAGACGTGAGCAGCGGCCAGGTGATTGGCGCTGAAGCCCTGTTACGTTGGCATAGCCCTTATCTCGGACACGTTTCACCCACCGAATTTATTCCAGTAGCAGAGCAGACCGGAATGATCATCAGTATTGGTAACTTCGTTATTGAGTCTGCACTTTCTGTATTAAAGCGGTGTCAGGGGGGGCGTTTCCCTTCGTTCAGAATGGCTGTGAACTTATCGCCCTGTCAATTTCGGGATCCGTCACTGGTCAGTTTTATTACCCGTGCCTTAGATAACGCCAGGTTAAATCCGGCAGACCTGGAGCTGGAGATCACCGAGGGTGTATTGATGATCGGGCACAATTATGTGAATCAATCGCTGCGCGCACTCAGCGAGGCCGGGGTGGTTTTGTCTATGGATGACTTTGGTACTGGCTACTCGTCACTCAGCTATTTGCGGCAATACCCATTCGACGTACTCAAGATAGACCGCAGTTTTGTGGAGGGTCTTGATCGCGAGTCGGCAGACCGGGAATTGGTCACCGCAACCATTGCGATGGCCCATGGCCTGGGTTTGAAAGTGGTTGCTGAAGGCGTAGAAACCACTCAGCAACTAGACATGCTAAAACTGCTCCACTGCGATCTGGCCCAGGGGTATTTGTTAGGCCGGCCGGTCAGTGAAGACGTGTTTCTGAAAATGTCGGAAGAAGAAACGGCTCTTTCTCAATGGTCTGATTAAGATGTTCAGGCGGCGGCTGAGACGAGTTTGGCCACAGATTGCAATTCAGTGACACGTGTCTTCACCGCCTGCAGCGTGTCGGGCAAGGACTCTTCCAGTTTTTTCCGCATGATCATGGCGTGCATCATTTTTCCGAACAGACCAAATCGAATATTATAACTGAGCGTCACGTCGAGGCGGCACTTGCCCGGGGTGATCTCGGTCAACCACCAGCAGCTGTGTGAGGTATCCAGAGGGCCTAGTGGCGTTACGTTGTAAACAAAACCCGTGCCTTCTTTCCAGAGTGTGATGATTTCGTCAATCGCCCCAAAACCGTCAAGTTTACAGTGACGACCCGCACCGACACATTTTTCACCTTTACCAATGGCATAGGATTCACTCACTGCGGGTGCCCAAGAGGATACATTGGAAAAATCTTCTAAAACGGACCATACCTCGCTTTGGGAGGCGTCTAACAAAACACTACTGCTGACTTCGTATTTCCCCGATAGCTTTGGTTGTTGCATGAGTATCTCCTAATGGGTGGTGATGGTTTTACAAACGGTTTGACGCAGCATACTGAGCTATGCCGGGTTTGGTAATTGGCAATAAATACGTTAGGGTGGTGCACAAACTATCCACTTGAATATTGCCTCTGCGCTCCCCACTGAGGGTTCTTTAGTGTCGACTTAAGGAAATTACACACGTGAATTGGGATGACTTAAAGTTTTTTCTGGCTGTGTGTCGAGCGGGCTCAATCAGGGCCGCGGCCAAATCTTTGAATGTGAATCACGCAACAGTGTCCCGACGCATTAATAACTTTGAAGATGCGCTGGGTGAACGTCTGTTTAATCGTGGCTCCCAGGGATATGTGCCCACGGCGGCAGCCGATGAGATATTTAAAGAGGCTTCTAATCTGGAGGAACGTTTGAGTGCGGTAGAGCGCAGAGTGGCCGGTAAGGATGCCACGCTGAAGGGCGATATCAAAATTACCCTGCCGGACCTGTTTGCGCATGTGTTTATGATGCCGGATTTGGCGGATTTTTGTAGACTGTATCCGCAAATTGATTTGGAAATTATTGACTCAACCCGGGCATTTAATCTGGCCAATCGCGAGGCGGATGTAGCATTTCGCCTCTGTGATGAACCGCCTGAGTATTTGGTTGGACGCCGCCTGGCCCGTGTTCATCGCTCGGCTTATATCGCCCGCAGTCTGATTCCTAAGCTGCAGGAGCCTGGCTGGCAGGAGCAACTGAACTGGCTGGGCTGGAGTGATAAGATGCGTCGTCCCATCGGCAAAATTGCGCGTAACTATTTGCCGTTTTCGTCCAAACATAAAATCATGAGTGCCAGCATTCAGGGCGAAGCTTGTCGGCAGGGTTTAGGTGTGTCGATGCTGCCCTGTTTTTACGGTGAAACACTTGAGGGTGTGGTGCGACTGCCACCCTACACCTCGGAGCACAAGTTTGACCTGTGGATTTTGAGCCACCCCGATATGCGGAAAAATGCAAAGATCCAAACCTTTGTGCGTTTTATGACCGAACGAATCATGAGCAAACGTGCACTGATTGAAGGAGAGGAATTTACTGAGCTGGATTCTCCTTTGTAAGGGTTGGAAGAATCCCGTCAAGTTTGTCGAAATATGCCAGCTGACTCCTGATTTTACGGGCATTAAGGCCATTTCCCAGATTGGGTACCCGGGTTAAATCGGTTTGATAGTTGGATTGCGTGAAATGTGCTTCAAACTCAGCATTAAACTGCTTGTTATCTCGGCGACGCACATGTTTTGAGAGCTCGCCCAGGGCTTCAATACAATTCTTTCGGCTAAATCGACAGAAACCACGGTAGGAGAAATGTTCTTCCACGTGTCGGTCACTCAATTTCAACAGGGCCTCCATCAGTTCATAGTAAAATTCGTTTATGTTCAGGTTTTCGAGCACCAGCGTGACATTACTTGAATTGAGTTCAGGCAAAGAAGTCTCTGTCTCGGGCTGAATTGATAAGTCGACAAGCCACCGGTCCGAGGAGATAGACTGAAATGCTTCCAGGGTAAATCGTGCCCGGTCATATCGAATCTTTTCGAGTGCTTGAGCCAGCACAGTTAAATCACAGGGAGCATTCTGCTCCTGGTTATGTACATCCAGTAGTTCTTCGTTTTGTGCCATCAGGGGAAAATCGTGATGGTTGTTAAAGGGCGTGCTGTATTGCCCCTTGTTGGTTAGGCGAAAGAGTTCCCGAATTTCATGTTCTCGCGCTTTTTTAATGGCTAAAAAAACCGTTTGAATAACTTCTGAACTGGGCAGTTCAGGTTCAACTCGCCATTTTCGTCCATAGACAATCTTAGTGGATGCGGATTGTTTCTGATGGGTGGCGTAGTTGTCATAACCGATAATGCCAACTTGTATGTAAAGCCCACTTGAGTCATTACAGACAAATACCGGGTAGCGATCACAGTAGTTGATCTCCACAACAATTTGTTCCAGGGATTCCTGAGTATGCCTGAATTTAAGGTAGTGCTGGGGAATGCAGGCAAAGCCATTTTCCAGTTTAATTGCCGGCGCATTTTTAATTGGTGCTTCTCCGGGCAGCAATGTTGGGTCTTCACTCACTGTAGGGCTCTTTCCAGTTTTATTGAATGTGGCCGGAAAGATAAGCGCCCGGGGCCGGTTCGTAAACTCTCAACTATTGCAAAGCCGTGTCGCATATTTGCACCAAGCAATTTGCCGGGCCATTGTTAGCTGTTGCTGCGTGAGCGTCTTACCGCGCCCGCATTTTCTCCAAAATGCTTGCGAAATGCCCGAGAGAAAGCCGCTTCAGATTGGTAGCCTATTCGTTCGGCTACCGCAGCCACAGACTCTCCGGAGCGCAGGTGTGTCCAGGCGAGTTGCATGCGCCACCAGGTTAAATATTGCATGGGTGTCCATTCACTGAGCTGCTTAAAGGTTTGGGCAAACTGTGTGCGAGACATGCCGGCGTGTTCAGCCAGGCTGATCAGGCCCCAGTCCAGATGGGGTTTAGCGTGAATGGCTTCAATGGCCTTGTTGATCTGTGCGTGCGCATAGAGTGTTAACACACCCGTGCTGCGCTGGTCATGTTCTGCAAAATGCCGCAGCGCATATGAAAACAAAAGTTCACAGAGGCGATTGAGTATGGGGTTAGATTGTTGCCGGCTGATCAGGCTCTCTTCCAGGATCATGGCATATAAACGCATTAACCACGGAGTTGATTCGTTTTTTTCTATCACAAATACCGCGGGCAGGGCATTCAGCAATGCATGACTTCCCTGGTGCTGAAGTTTCAGCTCTCCACACAACATGCTGGTGCCCGGCAGGTCTTGGGAATCTGCAATGAGCAGGTGTTGCTGTGGGCCGCTCAGCTCCTCGTCGGGCACCATGGTGTGAGGGATTTCCCTCGGGAAAATCACCAAATCACCCTCGGATAAAGTCCAGCTACCGTGCCCTGGAACCGTTAACAGACAGCGCCCTTGGGTGGCCATATGAAAGCAAGTATTGCCCTCTGAATGTTGGTTGATCTTCCAATGACCGCACACCCGAGCGTTGTGATAAACATTCACGCGCAGCTTAATAAGTTCGATTAAGTCGATAACAGAGGACATTTTGGGACTCCTAGACTAAAAATTAGGACTTTGAGGTATTCATAGTACGGATTCTAGCGGGTAAAGTATAGCCAAGCTGCAGATCTGAGCTAAGTAAGGTCTTCGTAATTATTTAACGTACTTAATTTTTCATAGGAATTCACATCATGTCTTTTACCTTGTATACCCCCGAAAATGCCCCCGAGGCTGCACGTGCCGAACTTGAGAGTTCAAAAAAGAGTTTTGGTT
>CAJWCA010000090.1 GCA_913020395.1 uncultured Cellvibrionales bacterium
CGCCAGAACCCGCACCGGAACCTGCGCCAGAACCCGCACCAGAACCCGCACCAGAACCTGCGCCAGAGCCAGCACCAGAACCAGCACCAGAACCCAGTGCAGAGCCTACTCCTGAGCCCGCGCCCGAACCTGCGCCGGAGCCAGCGGCAGACTCCTTTACATTGACGTTGTCCTGGACCCCGCCAAGTTCTCGAGAAAATGGGGAGGCTCTAAATTTAAGTGATATTGCGGGCTATGAAATTCAGTATCGTAAGTCGGGAGAGGAATTGTTTACCTCTGAGCTGATAAGTGACCCCGCAGCGAGCGAATTGAGCATCACAGATTTAAGTTCTGGAGAATATGAAATTAGAGTTGCTTCTTTTGACATTGAGGGGCTCTATAGTGATTTTGTAGACATGGGCGCAACCGTGTCCGATACCGGAGGTGTGACTTCCTCGCCTGCTCCAGCGCCAGCACCTGAACCCGCACCTGAACCCGCACCTGAACCCGCACCTGAACCCGCGCCAGAACCCGCACCGGAACCCGCACCGGAACCCGCACCGGAACCCGCACCGGAACCCGCGCCAGAGCCTGCTCCAGAACCATCCGCAGAACCTACTCCAGAGCCAGTACCGGAACCTGCGCCAGAGCCAAGTGCAGATAATTTCAGTCTGACATTGTCCTGGACGCCCCCAAGCTCGCGAGAAAATGGCGAGGCTTTAAATCTGAGTGATATAGCCGGATACGAAATTCAATACAGAAAAGTGGGAGACGAGTTATTTAGCTCTGAAATTGTCGGCGACCCAGCGACTAGCCAGATGACGATTTCGGGGTTGAGTTCAGGAGAGTACGAAATTCGAGTGGCTTCCTATGATATCGAAGGTCTGTATAGTGACTTCGTAAACATGGCGGCGACCTTGAGTGAAGAAGGGGATGTCATAGCCTCAGAGGTGCCTGAACCCAAACCCGCACCAGAACCTGCGCCGGAGCCAGCGCCCGAACCCGCGCCGGAACCTGCACCGGAGCCAGCGCCCGAACCCGCACCGGAGCCTGCGCCGGAACCAGCACCCGAACCTGTGCCGGAGCCAGCACCCGAACCCACGGCTGAACCTACACCCGAGCCTGCACCAGAGCCTGCTCCCGAGCCCGAAGCGGCGACGGAATCCGTAACGCTCAGTTGGTCGATACCTGACTCCCGCGAAAACGGTGAGGCACTGGAGATGTATGAAATTGCCGGTTATGAAATTTTGTACAAAAAGGTTGGGGATGAATTATTTACGTCTGACATCGTCAACGATTCGCAGCTATCGTCTTATTCGGTTGATGGCCTATCGGCGGGAGAGTATGAATTTATGCTGGCGACCTTTGATACAGAAGGCCTGTACAGTGACTACGTGACGGTCCACTTCACTGTCAATTAGGGGCTTGAAAGTCGAGGCCTGAACAGCGAGCATACCGTTCAGGCCCAAAGTCTTATTGCTTCTAGAACAAAACCCTGCAACGAATAGTGCCTTCAATCGCAGACAGCTGCTGCAAGGCAATTTCACTGTATTCTGCTTCAATATCAACCACAACATAACCGACCGCTTCATTGGTTTCGAGGTGCTGTGCATTGATGTTGATGTTGTTTTCAGAAAAAACCTGGTTGATTGCGGTCAGGGTGCCGGGTGCATTTTTGTGCACGTGCAGCAGGCGGTGTACATTGTCGTGAATAGGCAGCGCAACTTCCGGGAAGTTAACGGAGCTGATGGTTGTGCCGTTGTCGGAGTATTTAACCAGCTTCTCCGCCACTTCAAAGCCGATATTTTCCTGCGCTTCAATCGTGGAACCGCCGATGTGAGGTGTCAGAATGGCGTTGTCGAACTCGCGCAAAGGAGACATGAACTCATCCTGATTGCCTCGAGGCTCAACCGGGAATACGTCAATCGCCGTGCCCGCGAGATGGCCTGAGGCCAAGCTGTCGGCGAGAGCATCAATGTCTACCACCGTGCCACGTGACGCATTGAGCAGAATCGAACCTTTTTTCATTTGTTTTAGTTCATTGGCGCCTATCATGTTTTGCGTCGAGCTGGTTTCGGGCACATGTAAGCTGACAATGTCAGACTGACTGAGCAGCTCATCCAGTGCTCGCACCTGAGAGGCATTGCCGAGCGGGAGACGGGTTACAACGTCGTAAAAGCGTACTTTCATTCCCAGGGATTCGGCCAGAACACTCACCTGACTGCCGATAGAGCCATAGCCGATCAGGCCCAGAACTTTGCCGCGAATTTCAAAAGATCCCGCCGCTGATTTGAGCCAGCCGCCACGGTGACAGACTGCATTTTTTTCCGGGATGCCACGCAATAACAAAATGGCCTCTGCAATCACCAGTTCTGCCACTGAGCGGGTATTTGAATAAGGTGCATTGAACACGGCTATGCCGTGCTCACGGGCGGCGACAAGATCGACCTGATTGGTGCCGATACAGAAACAGCCAGCGGCAATCAATTTTGGCGC
Organism: uncultured Cellvibrionales bacterium; assembly: GCA_913020395.1. Taxonomy (GTDB): domain Bacteria; phylum Pseudomonadota; class Gammaproteobacteria; order Pseudomonadales; family Cellvibrionaceae; genus CAJWCA01. The sequence goes on from CAJWCA010000090.1 coordinate 2,476, forward strand.
ATTCTCAATGACTTTGCGGGTCAGTTGGGTGCGAGAACGCAAACCGATGAAATGGGCATCCTTGATGCGTTCGATCAACTCCTCTTCGGGCAGTGCGGTTTTGACGTAGTCGACATTGGTGTAACCTTCACTAGCCAGAGTGTCTACTGCAGATTGATGCACGCCTTCCAATAACAGGAATTTGATCTTTTCTTTGTTCAGGGATGTCGTCTTGGCCATAGTTACCTCGGTTTGTGCGACATTGCCTGCCGCTCGGGTGTGTCAATTGATAGTGGTCTCGAGACCGCTTCACTGCCTGGATTTGATAAAATGCGCCCCAAAAAAGGCGCCGTATCATACCACAGAAATCCACCTGTGATCGGTGCCACAAGAATCTGGCCCTCAAATTTCGTTCAAAATAAGGATCTGCATGCAATACCTACACTCTAAAATATCGGGAGAACGGTACAACTTACCTGTCGGCAAAGTGGTTTGTGTTGGCCGCAATTATGTTGCACATGCCCGCGAGCTGAATAATCCCGTTCCCTCTGAGCCCGTGTTATTCATGAAACCCTCAACGGCTTTGGTGCCCCTGGCACGTCCCATCGTCATGCCTGTAGGCAAAGGCAGTTGCCACTTTGAAACGGAGATCAGCTTACTTATTGGTAAAACCTTGAGTCATGCCGATGAGGCTGAATGCCGACAGGCGATTACCGGCGTGGGTTTGGGGCTTGATCTAACACTTCGGGAACTGCAAAGCTCGCTCAAGCAGCAGGCTTTGCCCTGGGAAAAGGCCAAGGCTTTTGATGGTAGCTGCCCCTTGTCGGCTTTTGTTCCCGTCGAGGAGCTGTCCGACCTCTGTAATATTTCTTTTGAGCTTCGACAAAACGGAGATTTACAGCAGATTGGCAATAGCAACGCTATGATTACACCGATACTCGGGTTACTTGAACATATCAGTGAGCATTTTACCTTGCTCCCCGGTGATGTGGTGTTAACGGGAACGCCGGCGGGGGTTGGCCCTCTGAACGAGGGGGACAGGCTGGAGCTGGCCCTTTCGCACCACTTGGTGGTTGATACTCGAGTAGAGGGCAATCACGCTTAACCCGCTTAAGAGTTTGCTGTGTCGGGGGTGTTCCCAAGATCGCTAATCTCAGGTAATATACCGAATCATTGTTCGGTAATTGTAAGAGGATATACCCATGACAGAATTGACATTCGCCGATTGGCAAGCCCGCGCCAGCGAAATTGAGATAGAGGGCCGGGCATTTATTAACGGTCAATATACAGATGCGCTGTCGGGCGAGACTCGTCCTACTTACAACCCTGCAACCGGCGAGAAGTTGGTTGATGTGGCCAGCTGTGGCCCCGAAGATGCTGATCTGGCAGTAAAATATGCACGTGATGCCTTTGAGTCGGGTGTGTGGGCAGACATGGCACCCTCCGAGCGCAAAATGGTTCTGGTGCGCTGGGCCGAATTAATCGAGCTCTATGCAGAAGAGTTGGCCCTGTTGGAAACCCTGGATGTGGGTAAACCTATTTCCGATACCTTCAATATCGACGCGCCATCCGCTGCCCGCACTATTCGCTGGAGTGGTGAGGCGATTGATAAAGTCTATGAACAAATTGCCCCAACACCGGCGGGCACGATGGGGCTGATCACTCGTTTACCTCTGGGTGTCGTGGCCGCCATTGTGCCCTGGAACTTTCCGCTGTCGACCACAGCCTGGAAAATCGCGCCCTCGTTGGCCACCGGTAATTCCGTGATTGTGAAACCTGCATCCAATACACCCCTCACGGCTATTCGTATCGCAGAGCTTGCCAGTGAAGCAGGGCTACCGGACGGAGTGCTGCAAATACTGCCGGGGCCCGGTGGCAGCCTGGGCCAACACTTGTCCACTCACATGGATATTGACGGTCTAACGTTTACGGGCTCTACACCCGTTGGCAAAATGTTAATGGAATATTCAGGTCAATCTAATCTGAAGCGCACGTTCCTGGAGCTGGGTGGCAAGAGCCCTAATATTGTATTTGCCGATGCTGACCTTGATAAAGCAGCGAACATGGCGGCCATGGCGGTTTTCTTCAATGGTGGCCAAACCTGTACGGCGGGTACACGTTTGATTGTGCAAGACAGTGTGCACGACGAGTTTATGGCGAAGGTGATCGAGTGCGCTAAAGGTTGGGCGCCAGGAAATCCTCTGGACCCGGAAACGGTTATGGGGCCAATGGTTGATCAAGGTCAGTACAATACCGTTGCGGAATATGTGGAAGTCGGTTTAGGTGAAGGCGCTGAGCTTGCCTATGGTGGCAAACGAGTATTGAGCGACGAGGGAGGTTATTACCACGAGCCCACAATTTTCACCGGTGTGAATAATCAAATGCGGATTGCCCAGGAAGAGATTTTTGGCCCGGTGATGTCCGTCATTAAATTCAGCGATGCACAAGAAGCCGTGGAAATCGCTAACGACTCTATTTTTGGTTTGGCAGGTGCAGTTTGGAGTCGAGATATTAACACGGCCATCAAAGTTGCGGAAAAAGTTCGTGTGGGCACAATGGGTGTTAATAACTACTTTGGCGGAGACATCACAGTGCCTTTTGGTGGGTTTAAGCAGTCGGGCAACGGACGAGATAAGTCTATTCATGCCTTTGATGATTATACCGAACTGAAAACCACGTGGATTGAATTTGAATAAATAACAGTGAGTATGAAAAAGCCACGCCATGAGCGTGGCTTTTTTATGTAAGACTATTAATAATCTTTTGTTTTTCTAATAAAATATCCAGATTGGCCCCCTGGGCGCAATGCCAGAAAAAATCCAGATAATAAAAATTCTGCTGCGCCAAAGAAAATCGGTAGTTGGCGTGTTCATCTGTGACTTTTCCTTCGCAATAGCGTTGTATGAGCCTGTGGGTCTCTGAAGTATTCAACTGTGCGCTCTCTGAAAAAACCACCAGGTCAAACCAGGGGTCACCCAGTGCGGCATACTCCCAGTCTAGCAGGGTAATCTTTCTGTCAGATAAGATGATGTTTTCAATGACGGTGTCATGATGGCACGGCACTAGCTGTTCGACTTCTGCATCATAGTTTTCAAAGAATAATCTGGCGCGATCCACTAGTGGTTTAAACTGACTTTTTATGTCTGGGTTTACTGTAGTTGCCTGATTCCAATACCGTTCAATTTTTCTAAAATAGTTTATTGTTTTAGCTTCAATTGACAGCGATTGAATCTGTTTCAGCGTATCGGCAATGTCGTCAATCTGGTCGCCACCCCGCGAGCGTGAATCAGAAAGCTGCCAGGTTTCTCCCGCTACATATTCCTTAACCATATAGCTTTGATCCGGAGCAGCATAAAGTAACGGGGGGGATAGGCCCAGATTCTCTGCCGCCCGGTGAAATTTAAGTTCTTGTGAACGATCCAGATCCAGTGCGTGACTGTCAATTGCATTAATACGTAAAACGAGTTGCTGCTGACCTGATTTCAGTAGAAAACTTTTGTTGGTTAGACCCTGTGTTAGTGCATGCACTAACACAGGTTTAGATTGAAGTGACTCGGACCACAGTGTCCAATCGCAAAGAATTAAGTCTACACTTTGATCGATCACGGACTTTCCATAGAGGACAGGCTGGCGAGATTATTGGTTTCCTGGTTGTTATTATATTCCTTTCTCCATTGGAAATAGCCAATAACAACTATAACTTCGTAGGCGACAAATAAAGCCGCAGTGGGATAAAGCTCACGATCCAGATAGAGAAAGATCGACAGCCCGTCAATCACAATCCAGTAAAGCCAATTTTCCAGCACCTTCCGGGTGACCATGTAAGTTGTGATGACTGCGCCCCAGGTCGTGAAGGAGTCGAGATATGGATGCGCTGCATCAGTATTTTCACTCAATAATTGACCGCTAATGGCCGCGAGTATCAAAGTGCCGCCGATAGCCAACGAGTGTTGTTGAACACTCCAGCTGGATATCTCCAGGTCTTCTTTATGCCCGCTTTTGTTGTGATGCCGCCATTGCCACCAACCGAAAATGGCCATAAACAAATAATAAACCTGCAATCCAGACTCCATCAGCAGGCGGACATCCCAAAAAAGAAACATGTAAATAAGTGTGCTGGCAAACGCTGCGTACCAGCAGGCAATATTCTGCCGCATGGCGAGTAGCAGGTAGATAATGCCGAGAGCCACTGCGCATTCCTCCCAGTAGGGCATGCGCAGCGCCAAGACCATCAAGGTATCGATAACAGACTCCACTTACAGAGCCTCATAGCCTGGAATAAACTTGCATACAAAGATACCCATGCCGTGTTCCTCACGGTGTGCCTTGGTTTCTTCCTTTATTACATCCATTACCCGGTCGTGCTCTCCCATAACGATGGTGGCGGTGGGGAATGTTTGCACACGAAGATCTTTGTAAGCATGCAAACGTTCAATAAAGCTCTTGATGGGTGGAATGAAATTTTCATGGTTTGGGTACAAGCTGATTTCCGCTGTGAGCATCATCGATTCGTTCCTCTTGTCTTTTTCTTAAAAACGATAGTTTCCAGAAACACCAATCATGCGGGGTTCGCCCAGTTGATAATACGCTTCTGTCGCATAAAAATTTCTTGGGTCGTTACCAAAACTGCCAAACGCTCTTACTTTAACGTCTTCGTCGCTCAGGTTTCTGCCCCAGAGCGCAATCTCCCACTGATCGAGTGCGTAACTCAAACGCGCATTGATCAAAGTATAAGAATCACTTTTCACACTGTGTCGAGAGGAAAAGTAGAATTCATCTTTACCTTCTATTGAAAGATTCGCTCGCAGATTGTCCGACAGTTTTAGGTCCCCTCCCAGCGCAAATTGATACTGGGGTGCGTGAGCCTGGTCGCGCCCGTCTAGAGAGAAAGGCGTGCCTGATGAGGTGTCTGCGTCTACATGTTCGAAAGAACTGTAGTCTTGGTACTCTGTTCGCAGCAAACCCAGACTGGCAAACAATGACAGCGACTCATTGACGTATAAACTTGCAGAGCCTTCAAGGCCATAGTTAATACCCGCTGCGGCGTTATCCGTCAGATCGGTAAAGTCACAGGGACAAAGTTCTCCATTACTGGGAGTGACTATCGATTGCTTGACTTGGATGTCCTCTCTGTCTTGATAGAAGAGGGCAATTTGGAATTCAACGCTGTTGTTGAGTATTTGGTCCTTAAGTCCAATTTCGTAGTTCCACATGAATTCAGTGTCGAAAGTACGACGCGACTCAGGGATGCTGGGGTCACTGTTAAAACCGCCAGCTTTGTAACCTCGTGAGAGCAAGGCGTAAATCAAGCGCCCTTCCGGGTTGATATGTTCCAAACTTACTTTTCCGCCCCAGGCCTTCTCCTCGGGAGAGAATTGAGCGTTGCGGTTGTCCGCATAGTCGGCTCTTCGCTGTTCTCTGCGAAGGCCGGCAACGAGGGTCAGTGACTCGTTAAAAGCCAAGGAAAGTTGGCCGTAGACGGCAAGGTTTTTGGTGTCGAATGCGCTGGCGAAATCCGCTTCGTAGGTGTAGGTTCGAAGTAAATCTACATCTTGTTGCCGATAGTAAACCCCAGCAACCCAGTCCAGGGCGCTTTCATCATTTTTGGAGAGTAGGCGGAGATCCATCGTTGTATTGTCATTGTCTCGACTGTAATTGTCGAATGACGCATAGGACCAGTCAAAACCCCAGAGAGATTCATCACAGTCAGTGCCTGCGCAGATATTTGGGTGAGCCCAGTCTTCGTCGTATCCGTATTCCAGGCTCGATTGAGCATGGCTGATCAGGGCAATAAAATCTACTTTGTTATTGCCAGTCCACTTTGCCTTGGCAGAAATCGCGGAAGACTCTTGCCTGTCGTGTCCGGGTTCGTCAGAGAGTGTATGGCGTGGACCGTCGAGGGAAAATGCATCATAACCATTGTCTACATCGACATAAAGCGCGCTAATTTCCAGGCTGAAGTCATCATTGGCTTGCCACATGGCTTTTGCACGCAAGGTGGTCTCATCGATGTTATTGGTATCGTCTTTGTTAAGGAAATCGTTTTCGATGAATCCGTTGCTGCTATGGTTCTCGGCAGACAATCTGAGACCAAATTGCTCAGATACGGGAGCGTTAATAAACCCGCTGAGAGTTTTAGTGTCGTAATCTCCAAGTGATACGGATATTCCGCCCTCGGCGTTTTCGTTTGGCCTTTTAGAATTGATATTAATGAGCCCGGCCAGGGCATTGGCGCCAAAGAGTGTTCCCTGAGGCCCGCGAAGTATTTCAATTTGCTCAACGTCGAGTGTGGTCGCGGCACCCGCAATGCCAGTGAAATCGATACCGTCAATCAACAGCCCGACGGCTGCATTTTGGGGTTCTACAAACTGACTGCGCTCGCCAATGCCTCGGATTTGAATGTATTTACCGCGGGACGCACCGCTGGAGAAATTGATGTTAGGGGCGAGACCCAGAACTTGCTCAAGGTGTTGAGCCTGTTTGTTCTCAATAAGTGTTTCTGTGATGACAGTGACACTGCTGGCGAGTGATTGCAGCTTGCTTTCGCGAAACTCTGCGGTAACGACGATGTCTGGCAGTTCCTCGTTTGAGTCGCCTGCGGCCTCTGCATTCGCCTGCGAGCTAAGCCCTGCTGTCAGCGCAGTGAGCAATAAAAGGTGTTGTGGTTTTATGGAAAACCGAGTTTTGAATGTTGGGTATGTTGCAGTATTCATGTTGGTGGTCTCTTAGTTAACATATAAAGAGAACCGGGTACGGACGTACAGAATGGAAAATCTAGACCCATCCCTCCGCCGGCATTAACCGGATCAGGTTCTAGGAGTTTATTCACAGTGTGAAAGTCTCAGGCCGAAGCCACCCCCTGGGTTGCCTCTCTGCTTAAAACAGCATCGAGGCGCGCGTATTATAGACTAGCACCGCCAAATGTATAGTCGCAGCGACTGCGTTTGCATATTAAGTGCCCGATAGAGGCCCTCTACGTCAGACAGTGAAAGTTGTTGTTGTGATAAAAAAGTGATAATTCCGTGATTAGACAGGGAGAATTCTTTTTTAGACTGGATGTAATCAATAATAACCTGTCTAAGGATTCTTCAATGAAACTCAAACACTTGGCCGCAATTCCGTTGGCAATGATGGCAAGCTACAGCTCCGCACAAAATATATCTGTCGAAATTACCAATTTGACCCACAGCCTGTTTTTCACGCCGATACTGGTGAGTGCACATTCTCCAGATATGCATTTGTTTGAAGCGGGCACAACAGCAAGCCCTGAACTTCAGGCTATGGCGGAAGGGGGGGATATAGCAGGTTTGCTTGGGCTGGCAGATGGCATGGGTGCGGTGAGTGCCGAGAATCCAGCCGGCGGTTTGTTGGGGCCTGCCGCAACCGTGATGACTGAAATGGATACGGGTGCACAAACAGCATTAACGATTACCGCAATGTTGTTGCCAACCAACGATGGTTTTGTTGGCCTGGATGCCTGGACGATTCCAGAGGAGGCGGGCACCTATACGCTCTTCCTGAATGGTTATGACGCCGGCACCGAAGCTAATGACGAGCGGGTTGTTGACGGCAGTGGCATGCCGGGGGTTGCGGGTATCCCGGCAAACCCAGGAGGTAATGGCGGAACCGATGGAACGGGTGTGACTCTGACGGAGACCAATACTCAAATTCATATTCATCGCGGCGCACTGGGTGATACGGATGCAACGGGCGGCGCCAGCGATCTGGATAGCCGTGTGCACCGCTGGCTAAATCCGGTGGCCAAAGTGGTTGTGACTGTTCAATGATCCCGAGGAGACGAGAGATGAAAATAAAGTCGTTTATCAAGTACTTGTCATTGGGTGGAGTGTTTAGTTTGTTGGTTGCCTGTGGTGGTGGAGGTGGCGGTTCAAGTGCCGATTCGCCAGTGGCAACACCTATGACGCCAGCGCCTGTGATGATGTCCTACACTGTGAATGTTAACAATTTGACCCACAACCAACCATTGTCACCACTGGCAGTAGTAATGCATAGTGAACAACTGCAGGTGTGGGAAATTGGCATGAGTGCGAGTGTTGGCCTGGAGACGCTGGCAGAATCCGGTGATCCGGCTTCTCTATTGGCTGAATTGCCGGAGGCGGATGTTTATTCTTCACAGCCGGGTTCGGGAATTATTGCGCCTGGAATGTCTGAGGAGATCAGTTTGACCTTCGAAGAGCAGGCTGCGGTTCGGTTCACCGTTCTGACCATGATGGTGAACACAAACGACGCCTTTGCAGGTGTTCAACAGGTAGATGTATCAGGGCTTGGGGTGGGTGAGAGCATGACAATGAATGCACCCACCTACGATGCGGGCACTGAAAGTAACAGCGAAACGATCGATTCAATACCCGGACCTGCGGCGGGAGGAGAAGGTTTTAATGCAACGAGGGATGATGTTGATTATATTAGTCGACACCCTGGCGTGGTCACACAAGCGGACGGCTATGTAGCCTCGGCTTTGGATGAATCCCACCGTTTTAATGATCCGGGTTTGCGTGTGACCGTGACCCGAACTGAGTAAAAAAGGAATTAAACTTTAAAGTGAGCAAGACGACCCGTATTTTAGTCATAGAAGATGAGCGTGATATTAATGCACTCATTACCATGAACCTAAAAGCACTCAACTTTGAAGTCACTAGTGAGCATGGGGGAGAGCAAGGCCTGCGGCTCGCGCAAACGGGTAACTATGATCTGTTGGTATTGGATTTGATGTTGCCGGGTATCGAAGGGCTGGAGATATGCCGACGTCTCAGAGAAGGCGGGCATTATATTCCGATCCTGATGTTAACTGCTAAGAAGTCAGAGCTAGACCGTGTTGTCGGCCTCGAAATGGGGGCCGATGACTATCTGACAAAACCTTTTAGCGTGAGAGAATTGCAGGCTCGTGTCAAAGCACTGCTGCGACGCTCAGTGCTGACCGGCCAGGGACAGACGAGCCCCGCTGAGATCATCCGTTTTAATAATCTAGAAATTGATATTAACAAGCGCTCAGTTACATTGGATGACACCTGGGTTGAATTAACTTCTAAAGAGTTTGACTTGCTTCAATACCTTGCTCAACACCCGGGCCGGGTTTTTCGTCGAGAGCAGTTGTTGGATGCGGTGTGGGGGTATCAACACAGTGGTTATGAACATACGGTAAATTCACACATCAATCGATTGAGGGCAAAGTTGGAGGTCAATCCGGCCAAACCCGATTTTGTGTTAACTGTCTGGGGTGTGGGGTATAAATTTAATGATCAAACGAATAGTTGATAGTTTTTATGGTCGCCTGGCACTGATTGCCTTTGGCAGTTTTTTGTTGGTTGGCCTGTTATTGCTTACCTTAATCAGTGAGTCTTCCAGGGCCCAGCAAAATGAGATAACGCAGAGTTTACATCGACATCTGGCGAAACAGGTGGTCAAGGAAAACCCGATCAGTATTGATGCGGGTTTTGATATAGACGCCGTCAAGATGGTGTTTATGAAACTGATGATCCTAGGGCCTAATTTCGAATTCTATCTGTTGGACGCCGAAGGAAAAATACTGGCCTATTCGGCCGATCCAGGAAAAGTAAAGCGGCAGTCTGTCGATTTAAACCCTATCAAGGCATTTCTCAAAGACACAGAAGGCGAACGCACCACCTTTGGAACCGATCCGCGCTCAGAGGGAAAAAACAAAATATTCTCCGCGACTCCCATAATTGAAGATGGAAGGGTCAGTGGATACCTCTATGTCATTATCGGCGGGGAGATTTTTGATAACATTACCCAGAGGGTTGAAGGCAGCGTGATATATCAGTGGGTCTTGTGGGGTTTACTCGCTGGGCTGCTATTAACTTTGTTGATTACTCTCTCGGCTCTGGCTTTGGCCACAGGCCCGCTGCGTCGATTAGCCAGAGATGTTCAGCATTTTCAGCAGCAGGGTTTTGATAAGGCAGAAAATTTGCAACTCAATCACTGGGACCCAAATTCAAAAAATGAGATATCCCAGCTTGGATATGCTTTTGAGTCCATGGCTGAACAACTGACGCAACAATATCAAAAAGTGAAATCCCTGGATGACCTTCGTCGGGAGCTGGTATCCCACGTATCCCACGACCTTAGAACGCCATTGGCTTCATTGCTGGGTTATCTGGAAACCTGGCAAATTAAGCGGGGGGATCTGGACGCAAAACAAAGTGAAGAGCTTATTCAAATTGCGCATAAAAGCGCCAAAAAAATCAGCAAACTGGTCGAGCAACTATTTGAGTTGGCGCATCTGGATAGTGGCGATGTGCAGATCCATTACGAATCAGTGCCTCTGGCAGAGTTGGTTCAAGATGTACTAATGAAATTTTCATTAGAGGCGAAGAAGAAGGGCGTGAGTTTGAACGTTAGCCCTGAGGATCCCACTCTGGTGGTCATGGCCGATATTGAAAAACTGGATCGTGTTTTTACTAATCTGGTTGGCAATGCCATTCGGCATTGTAAAAAGGGGGATCACATCACTATTAATCTAGAGAACGAAACCCGCCGGGTGTTGGTGCAAGTAAAAGACAGTGGCATAGGCATCCCGGCATCCGACCTGCCTTATATCTTTGATGCTCACTTTAAAGCCGCGAATAGCGTGCGGGGTAATAGCGCCCATGGCGGGTTGGGTTTGGCCATCACTAAAAAATTACTCGCCCTGCATAACAGTACCATCAGTGTGAGTAGTATTGTGGATAAGGGCACCGAGTTTGATTTCTGCTTGGAAACCGTCTAGCAGGAATTAATCTATTTCAATGATAGAAAGGAAATAAAGCCCTATCCCGTTATAGCCTAGCCTCAACTCAGATTGACTGCCCTGGTTTGCCCTTAACATTTATTGATATTTTTAAGAGCAAATTCCCTTACAAACTACTTACAACTGCTATGCTAATAATCTGTGTTCAGGAATTTACTGCTTTTGTCGATTATATGCTTTGTCGCAATAAAAATTGGCCCAAGTAGTATTAGTGGAACTAAGTGACATGGAGGCCATTTTGGGCAGCAGGGAGTTACTGACTAGGCTCTGTATTCGAAGAGCGTGTGGGTCACATGGTTGATCTACAGCTAAGAAGTCTAAAGTTTCTACTCGTTGAAGACGACGAAGAAGGCTGTGCTTTTGTTCGTCATCATTGCGAAGAGGCCTTTGGTCGCAACTGTCATATCCATTGGGTCATACACTCCGAAGATGCCATTCAGGAATTGAAGGAGGGAGATTATGACATTGTCTTGTTTGATGATCGCTCCGGAAAGCTTCAGATACTGGATTTCCTGGAACACACCCATGATATATACGCCCCGGCTCCTCCCACGATATTACTCACCAGTGAAAATGACTTTTCCATAGACCGAGAGGTAATGAATGCCGGGGTGGCAGATTGCCTGATGAGACAGGAGCTCACCGCCCGGGTGCTGGAACGCAGTGTCCGTTACGCGCTACAACATAAAAGGGATCAGGATCACCTGGCCAGATTGGCCCATTATGACTCTCTCACTGGTCTTGCCAACCGAAGTTTGTTTTATACGAAGTTGGAAGAGTGTATTCGTTATGTAGACCGATCGGGAAAACTGCTCGCTTTGTTTCTGCTGGACCTTGATAATTTTAAAGATATTAATGATACACAAGGTCATCCTGTCGGTGATAATTTGTTGCTGAAAGCGTCTGTCCGCATACGTCAGGCAATGCGGGAAACTGATATTGTCGCCCGCCTGGGAGGGGATGAATTTGCGGTTGTCGCCAGTAATATCGACAATATTGGTGATGTTGGAAAACTGGCCAATAATCTCATTTCATCTCTAAACGATAATTTTGTGCTCGATAAAGAAAAGGTGTCTGTCACCGCGAGCATGGGTGTGTCTGTCTATCCAGCGGATAGCACGAGTGTTGACGAGTTATTAAAACAATGTGATATGGCGCTCTATGATGCTAAAGCGCGGGGCCGCAATACCTATTCATTCTTCGACAGAAATCTGGATCGGGCCATTCATAGAAGGCAGCAGATTCAAGCTGATATGACGGATGCGCTGATCAATAATCACTTTGTATTACACTACCAACCCATTATTGATTCTGAGTCAGGCAGGGTCGTTTCCGTTGAAGCGTTGATTCGCTGGAATCACCCCGAGAAAGGACTGATTTCTCCAGATGAATTCATTCCGGTAGCCGAGACGACAGGTTTCATTGTGCCTCTGGGAGAATGGGTAATTAAAGAGGTGTGCAGACAAAAGAGTCTTTGGGAAAAGGAGGGAATAGATT
>CAJWCA010000091.1 GCA_913020395.1 uncultured Cellvibrionales bacterium
CGTAGGCACACTGGACACACTGTATTCTCCCACTGAAAGCCACTCCGTCACACACAATGAAAGGCCAGATTTCAGGGCGGGATTTTCCAGCGCCCTGAATAGTATCGCCGAGAATTGGCAAACATTGAGCGGCAGCCTCAGCAACCCCTTGGGTATCGACACCAACAACCTTGAGAATACGGAACTTGCCGCCACGGATCAGGGCGTGAGCACGGCCAGTTACTCCTCCATGGTTGCACTGTTTCCATCCGCCTGGGCCGCGTTTTGTTATCTCGTGTTTATTTTACTGTATGCGCCGTGTGTCGCGACAATTGGCGTTATGCAAAAAGAAGCGGGCGGCGGCTGGCTGCAGTTTTCTGTTCTGTGGAGTTTGCTGCTGTCTTACTGGATGGCCAGCAACCTGTGGCAATTGAGTCGTGTGCTCGAACAGCCGGGGACGGCTCTTGGCTGGTTGGCTTTGTCCAGCCTTGTGCTCTATGGGTGTTACCAGATTATTTCTGCCAGAGTACGTCGCCAGTATGCCAATGAAATACCCGTTGTACAGCTTTAAGGAATTCGCCTTAAGGCTATCAGGACACTTTAAAAAACAGATAAATAACCAGCAATAAGGTTAAAAACCAGAATCCTGATAACAACTTCCAGAACAATACTGTATTAACACTGCGTTCAGTCACAGGGTCGTCCCGCAAAAAATCTGCATTGGGGTGGGTGAGATCATTGAGCAAGTCATCAATGGTGCTGTAACGCAGCTCCAAATCAAATTGCACACCCTTTTCAAGCGCCCGGTCAAACCACACCGGGATTAGAGGGTTATACTCACTCGCGCTGTGATACCGCAGTCGATCATAGTCACCGGCTCGTTTGAGCTCTTCAATTCCCGGCCCATAGGGAAGGTGCCCGCAAAACATCTCGTAAACAATCGTGGCCAGCGCATAAACATCGCCCGCGATGCCCGGGTTTTTCCCGATCAGATACAAAGGGTCGGCATAACTTGCCGTGCCCAGTGCGCCCGTGTGAGCAAAAGGCCTCTGCAATTCAGCCAGGCCTGCAACATAGACAGAACCAAAATCTACGATAACGGCGCGAGGCTCGCCCTGCGCCGTTTGACCGATCAAGATATTCCCGGGTTTCAGATCCTGGTGAATGGCTTCATTGTCGTGAAAAGACTCCAAACCTTTTGCAATTTGCTTTACCAGTGCAATCGTCTTTTTAGGAGAGGGCGAAGGATTTTGATCGATCCACTGATCCAGTCCGATCCCCTCCAGATTCTCCATCACGTAATAAAGCGCTGTGCGCGGCCGAGACTGAGGAAGCACCGAGACAACGTGTGGTGATTTGATTCTCGAGCCAATCCATTCCTCCTGCACAAAGCGGTCAATGTAACTAATGTCACCTTCAAAATTTCGAGAAGGTGTTTTCATCACAACGATCTCACCGGTTTCCAGATCTTTGACTCGATATAATTGGCTGCGACTGGAGGCAAACAGCTCCTCCTCCACTTCATAACCGTCTAATTTCATACCGGGCTCGAGAGAAGGCGGAAAGGGTAAACGAGTCAACTTTGCACTATAGTCGTCGAGGGTTTCACTCGGTAAATCTTCAATGATTGCAACCACCGCACTGACGTTGTCGTCACTGCCTCCATCCAGGGCGTGGTCTATCAGATCTCTGGTGATCTCTTCGGCGGAGGCGTTAGCCGAAAGACAGCTTAGCAATGACTCCGGTTCAATGAAGTCGTGTATCCCATCACTGCATAGCAGCAGACGATCACCTCTCTGTAGGGATTGTCGACCGTAATCCAGTGGCAAATGGTTATCCATTCCCAGGGCGCGGGATAAAAAAGATTTTTCATCAGAGATAACGGCCGTATGATCTGTGGTTAAACGAATGAGCTCTGGCTTCCCCTCAGATTGCGTGTGATCCTTACGCAATAAATAAATACGACTATCGCCAATGTGAAAAAAGTGACCCGTTTGCCCCTTAATCACCAGTGCACTAAAGGTACTCAAAAACCCCTTCCCTTCAGCAATGAAATCATGGCTTTTTCGGTAGAGTCTCAAATTGAGGGTGGAGAGAATCTTCTCGCCGCTCTGCCCCACTGACCAGGTATCGGGTGTTAGGTAATACTCTTTCAGAAAACGTTCAACAGAGCTATGACTAGCCTCTTTGCCCGCCTCTGCGGAACTGACGCCGTCGGCAACCACCAAGGCGGCACCTTTACTCAGGCTCAGGTAATCGTCTTCGGGAAGACAAAGACCGGCGCAATCCTCGTTAACACCATTGGACTTGCGGCCGGTCTCAGAGAGAAAAGCCGCGTCCAGTTTCAGTCTGTGGGTCATTGTATCAATACTATCCAACCTCAATCATTTGCACGGTACCATCGGGCAAGACTTCACTGATATTGCCTTTGGGTTCTTCCAGCCTCGCGGCTATGAAAAAGACAATCACGGCTGATGCACCAATCACAATAAAAAACGTGCTGTAATCTACAAAGCTGAGCACCGTTAAATAAGTAACCGCACCAACATTACCGTAGGCGCCCGTCATGCCGGCAATTTGCCCGGTCATGCGCCTTTTGATTAAAGGTACTATAGCAAACACGGCGCCCTCACCTGCCTGAACAAAGAACGAACAACACATGGTTGCCACTACGGCAAGCGGTATCCACCAGGTTCCATTAACTTGCCCCAGAATAAAGTACCCGACGGCAAGCCCACCAATGAATACCATCAGGGATTTACGACGCCCATACTTATCTGAAAACCAGCCGCCGGTCGGTCTGGCCACAAGGTTCATAAACGCAAAACCTGATGCCAACAAACCTGCCTTAACCGCACTGAGCCCCTCAAAGGTCTCCAGAAAAAATAAAGGCAACATGGACACAACAGCAAGCTCTGAGCCAAAGGTCACAAAATAGGACCAGTTTAAAATCGCCACCTGTTTAAATTTATATTTGTCCAATTGCGGCACCCCGTGTGTCAGGGGATCTTTGTTAATATTCCAAATGGAATAACTTTGATAGACAAACAAAACGGTCAGACCCAGCCAGATCAACTGTACAGCCGATGCAGACAGCAGATTGACACCTGAGGGGGAGAGTTTCCAGGCCAATACGGCCAGGGCAATGTACATGGGGATGTTCATCAATAACAACAAATAGAAGTCACCCCAGCTGGTCACTTCAATGCCACCCACTTTTTTAGGTTTAAAGTAAGTGGAACCTTTAGGGGTGTTGCGGGCGGCGAAATAATAAAAAACACCGTAAAAAGCCGCTACAACACCGGTGGTCGCCAAGGCATATCGCCATCCGTCTTCGCCACCGTAAAGCAGCGCTAGTGTGGGCAACAACATCGCAGATGCGGCAGAACCAAAGTTTCCCCAGCCGCCGTAAATTCCCTCTGCCACTCCCACACTTTTGTGAGGAAACCACTCCCCGACCATACGGATGCCAATAACAAAACCGGCGCCAACAAATCCCATGAGAAAACGTAATAACGCAAGTTGTTCATAGGTGTCTGCCAGGGAAAACGCAATACAAATAGCCCCCGAGGCCACCAGCAAACTGCTATACACCTTTCTCGGCCCAATTTTGTCGACCAACATGCCCACGACAATACGGGCCGGGATCGTCAGCGCCACATTGAGAATCATTAAAGCCTTCACTTGTTGTGTCGACATATCGAAAGCTTCTTTCATAAAGACTAGAAGCGGGGCATGGTTAAACCACACCATAAACGTGAGGAAAAATGCAAACCAGGTGATATGCAAGGTTTTAATCTTGGGATCACTGAGTGCAAACAGGTTGATTTTGTGCTCGTTTGACATGGGCGCTCCTGAAGCCAACAGAATAAGGAGACAGAAAGACACGATAGACTTAGCGACTCTTTCTGAGTTGACCCGTAGTTTGACGAACCTCCCCGTCTGCCACTTGACTTGAGTCAAGCTAAACAAAGGCTCTGCTGGCTTGATCACCGCGACTCTACCTACATTTTCCCGGCAATTTCCTTTACGAACGGGTAGATTGGCGCCCCACTACCACCAAATAGGTATGTCTGCTTCAGCCGTGAATGCGATGGTGATAGAAAACGCTACAGCGCTGAAAACTTTGTTTAAATGGAGTCAACTTCAGTTGGAATGAGTGACTATGCAAACCGATGCGTCTCGCGCCCTTTTCCTGGCAACCCTCGCCTTTGCCGCTAACTTCTCCGTTTGGATTATCTATGCCGTATTGGGGTTAGAACTGCGTGATAGTTTGTCGTTGACATCTACCCAGCTAGGTTTGTTTTTTGCGGCCCCCATGTTCAGCGGTGCCCTGCTTCGCATTCCCGCCGGCCGTTTAGTGGATCGCATCAACCCCAAAAAATGTTTTCTTGTTCAAATGTTTCTGGTGATTCCCGCGCTGCTGCTCCTGCCCCTGGCAAAAACGCTCAGTCAATACCTCGGACTGGGACTGTGGATTGGCATTAGCGGCGTCTCTTTCATTATTGGCATTCGCTATGTGAACGACTGGTTTGAACGCAGCCATCAAGGCACTGCCATGGGCATTCTTGGATCGGGTAATGCCGGTGCCGCCATTACTCTTGCCCTCACACCTTTTATCATTCAACGCTGGGGGCTGGACTTTGTGGGTCCCGCTTATGCACTGGGTTTGTTTATCATGATTCTGATATTTGCGGGCCTCGCCCCTGCCCCTCCCCGCAAACCAAAAAACACGGCACCCAGCCCTATTTTATTTAACGCTCAAATTCTTCGATTTGGGCTCTACTATTATTTTGTCTTTGGAGGGTTTCTGGCCCTTATCCTCTGGTTGCCCCAGTATTATGTTAATGCTTATGCACTCACTGTGGGCGAGGCGATGGCTTTCACGACCTTTTTTGCTGCAAGTTCCAGCCTGGTACGTGCCCTGGGCGGATGGATTTCAGATCGCATTGGTGGCCGCGCCGTCAACTGGAGTGTTTTCTGGATCTGTCTTATTTGTTTATTTTTCCTTAGCTACCCACCCACAACCATGACCATTCACGGTATTAATCAAGACGTGCAACTCACGATTGAAGTCAACGTTTGGGTTTTCAGTTGGTTAATTTTTGTGATTGGCATTGCACAGGGTTTTGGTCGCGCCAGTGTCTACAAAGTGATTCACGACTACTACCCTGATCAAATGGGTAACGTTGGCGGCACTGTGGCCGCACTGGGGGCACTCGGGGGGTGTACCTTACCCATCGCCTTTGGCGTGGTAGAAGACAAAGTGGGCATTCACAGCGCCAGCTTTATGCTGCTATATGGTGTATTGGCTGCCTGCATGTTTGTGATGTTTTTGGCCAACAGAAGTGACCGACAGCAGGCCAGGCTTCGCAATGCACTGGACAACAATTTTTTAGATCTGGATTAACTCTCCCTGCCATTATTATACGCTCTCTCCGTTAACACCTTGGTGCAGTTCATGCCTACCCACAAGTGCTTACAACTGGGAAGAAGAAGACATAGCCAAAAACCAAACATGATCTGGATCAAGCAAGCAGCTGCTTTCTCCCTCTAGCCTGTGAGCACAAACTGCACCACAAAGGAGAACGACCACAATGTCCACAACAACTCCCATTAACGCCAAACATCTTCCCCTGTGTTTTCTCACCCTGATTGGCATCGGCTTGTCACCTCTTGCCGCCTCAGACAATGGGAACACTGTGAGCCAGTGGCTCGACGACAGCAAAACACAACTCAGCCTTCGCTACCGCTTCGAAAACGTTTCTCAAGAGGGTTTCGATAGCGACGCGGAAGCCAATACTGTGCGCACTCGACTGAGCTGGACGTCAAGCACACAAAAAGCACTCTCGTTTAAGCTGGAAATTGACGACGTGCGAACACTGGGATCAGAACGGTTTAATAACACAGCCAATGGCGAAGGCACCTACCCGGTTGTAGCGGATCCAGAAGGCTCGGAAGTCAATCAGGCCTACGTCAAATATACCAACGGCGATTTTTCTTTCACCGGTGGGCGTCAACGCATTAATCTTGACGACCAGCGTTTTGTAGGTGGCGTTGGCTGGAGGCAGAACGAGCAAACCTATGACGGCGTCCGGTTTAACTATGACCACAATGAACTCAAGGCAGACTACAGTTACATTAAAAACGTCAATCGCATCTTTGGTCCCGAGGGCAGTAAAGCGAATCTGGACGGTGACATTCATCTTTTGAATATTCGACAGCCCATCAACAAAGACCACACCTTAACCGGCTTTGCCTACGGTTTGGATTTTAGTGATCAGAGCGCTTTTGCATTGTCCAGCAACACGGTTGGCGTGCGGTATCAGGGCAATTTCTCGGGGTTCAAAGTACTCGCCAGCCTGGCTCGACAATCAGACACGGGGAACAACCCTGTTAAGTACTCCGCAAACTACGCACTCATGGAGCTCAGCGGCAAGTTGTCACCAAGTGTAAATTGGACGGCCGGACATGAAATCTTAGGCAGTGATGAAGGCACAAAAGCCTTTAATACCCCCCTGGCAACGCTGCATAAATTCCAGGGTTTTGCCGATAAGTTTCTCGGTACCCCCGCAGACGGCCTGAGAGACAGCTATCTAGGGCTGGGAGTGAAAGTTGGCGATGCCAAGGTGAAAATGACTTACCACTACTTCAACAGCGATGAAGGCGGCGATAAATTAGGGTCTGAATGGGATCTGGCCTTAGTTTACCCTCTGACTAAACATCTAAAGGCCTTGGTAAAATATGCCGATTATCAAGCTGATGAACACGCGTCTGATACTCAGAAATTCCATGTTCAATTGCAATTGGCCTTATAGGGGCCAATAGGAGGATGTAGAAAACAAGCATATTTTTTAATCCGCGTGTAAGATGAAGGGACCCAAAATGCCAGCTCTGTAACAGGCGTGAAGGAGCAAACATGCAGTTTTCTGCTAAGAGACCTTTTCTTAATACGCTTTTGATTGTGTTACTGGTGTTGACGGCTCCCCATCTGCTCGCCGTCGATACCTCCTCAAGCGAGCGCCCAGCTGCGGTTAGCGGGCTGTCGGTGACCGTAAAAAAGAATACACCAGCCAACAGCGCCACAAACAAACCTCCTTTTTGGGGGACCATTTTTGTTGACCCAGACATCGTCACTTCCGACGACATCTCTACGTTTATCAGCACCTCTTATGAAGGTACAGACAGCCGCATTATGTATGACCGCCGTGCCGCAGACTGGGTCACCTTACAACCCTTTATCTTTGTTGCCACGTTCGATGACGGCTTGAGCACAGAAGTGCAGGTGAACCCTGAATTTTCTGACTGGGAAAACGCAAAAAACGAAGCGGATAAATATGCCTGGCTCATCGGGCAGCTGCCTACCAGCCTGAGAACAAAGGTTGAAACGGTGTGGATCCACCGGGGAACGGAATCTTTTGGTGGCGGCAATAACAATATTTTAATCCATACCGGTCGAGCGGAAAAATACATTGCCGACGGCATCATTGAAGAGACACTCATTCACGAAGGCAGCCACACCTCTTTGGACAGTGAACATTCAAACCACAAAGACTGGCTCGAAGCCCAAAAACAGGATGAGTTTTATATCTCCCAATTTGCCCTGGATAACCCCGGAAGAGAAGACGTTGCGGAAAGTTTCCTGACCTACTTCGCCGTCAGATATCGAAGGGAGCGAATCAGTGACGCCCTGTATGAAAAAATCATGACCGCAATTCCCCATCGCATCGAGTACTTTGACAACATCGATTTGAAAGCTTACCCCGCGAAATAAGACCCGATCGAGATTCAAAGCCTATTGCCTGAACTCAAACATTAACGCCAAAACCATTTGAATTGACTCCGCTTCATTTACTTTCCGGGCAGGAAGTAGATAATACCGCATCATCAATTCAGTGGTCCCTAATGAATAAGCCGCAAACACCGACTCAACAGACCAAAGCCACCGCTCGGGTCAGGCAGTATCATGCCCCCTCTGGACGCTGGCGCCTGGGGTTTCTGCTGGCACTGACAACCGCAGTCATGTGGGGGCTGCTGCCGATTGCACTCAAAGGCGTTTTGACGGCACTGGATGCAACCACCATCACCTGGTACCGCTTTCTCGTTTCTGCGGTTGTGGTCGGCGGTGTGTATTGTGTTCGTGGCGGTTTTCAGGGCCGCTTATTGCTGAAACCTCGTTTAGCCATTTTGATGATTGGCGCCATCTTGGGGCTTTTAAGCAACTATTGGTTGTATCTGGTTGGCCTGGACCTCAGCACCGCCGAGGCTTCGCAGATGATGATTCAACTCGCGCCAGTATTACTTCTGGTGCTGAGCCTTTGGGTACACAAAGAGCCCTTCTCCCGCTGGCAACTTCTGGGCATTGCCACCTTACTCACCGGCATGGCCCTCTTTTTTAACCTGCGCTGGGGGCAATTCGCCGAGGAAATCGGCTCGGGTGGCGGTCGTTATACTCTCGGCTTAGCTTACATCATTCTCGCGGCGATCCTGTGGGCCTTTTACGGCTTGGCACAGAAAGAATTATTGAAAAATTTCGGGTCTCAAGAAGTGCTGGTCATCATTTATGTGGCGGGCAGCATCGTTTTTTTACCCTGGTCGGCCCCCTCTGACGTTTTTCAGATGAATACAAGCCAATGGTTTTATCTCATCTTCGCCTGTATCAATACGGTGATCGCCTACGGCGCTTTTGCGTTTGCACTTGAACATTGGGAAGCCTCCCGGGTCAGTGCAACCGTCACAATAGTCCCCATTTTAACACTGTGTTTTGTGTCCCTCTTCAGCTGGTTAGTTCCGGGCAGTATTACACCTGAACCCATGAACGGGCTGGGGTGGTTTGGGGCCATGTTAGTGGTTGCGGGTGCAATGACCACCGCGCTGGTACGCTCAAAATAAACTCTGTAGATGACAGCTGCGGATTTTTTGTCTGCCCCCCCCTCTCTTGTACCCCTCTCTCGTGTACCTCAAAGGCGCTGACCGGGTAGTTCTTATCTTGACGCCTAATTCCACATGTAATAATGTGTCCTGCTTATTATTTATACAAACGATACTCCCAGATACAATCGAACTGCCCTATGACACCTAAATCAATCATACAGACCATACGCCAGTTAGGTGTTAGTGAATCTCAGGACTTTTGGACCCGCAGGGTATTGGAGTTCAACAACCTGATCACAGCGGCGCTGGGGCTCTTGAGTTTGATTTATATCGGCCTGTTTTTGGCGATTGGACAGACCTATCTCGCTCTGGTCCTCACACCGTTTACCCTCATTTATTTGCTCTGCCCGATTCTCAATTCCAAAGGTTACACCCTTGCGTCCCGCCTGTTAGTGGCCATGAATTACTTAGCGAGCCTTACCGTGATGCACAGCATTAGCGGCAAAGTTCTCTACCTTAACCTGCTGTACCTGGTATTTCTCAGCCGTGTTTACCTCATTATCAGAGACGATGAAACGCACTTTCGCTGGGTGGCTGTTGTGCTGGCCGCGTCGTTGTTTCTATTGACTGAACTGACAGCGTTTCCCTTTTTGCCCGCGCAGAATATTCCAGCCGATACAATAAGCCTTATTAATCAGATTCTTTTGCCTACCTTGGTCGGTGTGTTTTTAGCCATCGAGCTCTACGCCTATCAATCTCAACGGCAGTGGGAACAGCAATTGATTGAAGCGCGCAACAAAGCCGAAGACGCTGCGCAAATGAAATCCCGGTTTCTGTCGATGATGTCTCACGAGATTCGTACCCCACTGAACGGCTTGATTGGCACTCTCGAACTCATGGACAAGGCCGACCTCAAAGCCCCACAGCAAAGAGCCCTGCAAACAGTAGAATATGCATCTGATCATCTCTGCAAACTGATCAACAATATTCTTGCCTACAATCGGCTTGAAGCTCAGGAGTTGAGTCTGGTTAAAGAAAGAGTGAACCTGGGCGAGCTGCTGGAAAATGTGATTGAACTTTACACCCCTTTGGCCTCAGAACGGCAGTTAGACATTGAGCTGACACTGCCTCGAACACCCGAAACGCCTTTGCCAGCTTTCATTCTGTCTGACGAGACACGCCTGAGTGAAGTGCTGTGCAATCTGATGTCAAACGCCTTGAAGTATACCGAGAAGGGCAAGGTGACACTCAAGGTCAGCAGCGAGAGCCAGTGGGGTCACGCCCGCTCACTGCGTTTCGAGGTCATCGACACAGGCATTGGCATTCCAAAAGATAAGCTGGACGAAGTGTTTAACGACTTCTATCAAATTGATGATGCCTTTCGTCGAAAGCAAGAAGGTACGGGTTTGGGTTTGGCGATCTGTAAAAATGTCCTGACACTTTTAGGTTCCGAGTTACAAGTAGAGAGCCAAACGTCAGTGGGCTCACGCTTCTGGTTCACCATTGATTGTGAAGTACCGGAGCCTTCCACCCAGCCACTGAACGATAACATCGAGAGCTCGCCTGTCCATGAAGGTAAACGTGTGTTAGTGGTTGACGACAATCAAGTTAATCTTTCGGTTGCCTCAGGTTTTCTGCGCAAGCTGCAATTTGATGTCACCACTGCAGACAGCGGCGAAAACGCCATCAAGGCCGCCGATAACACGTGTTTTGATCTGATTTTGATGGATATTCACATGCCCGGAATGGACGGCTTTGAAACAACAGAATACTTGCTTGCCATGGGGTTGAATCGACAAACCCCGGTGATGGCATTGACCGCGGATGTGTCGATTCTAGAATCCGAACAGTTCAAACAAGCAGGCATGAAAGGATTGATTAGCAAACCTTTCAAGCTGCAGCAGTTGAACGATACGATTGCGACTGTGCTTTAAAGGGCTAACATTTCCGCCAAACACACCAAGAAAATCCTCCTAAACTAATCAATTTGCATAGTACAGAACATGCGACTTCTCTTTGAATTCGAACAAAAAATACACGCTTAGCTCAAAATACAGCAAAAGTTAGCTCGAGCACCTGTCGGACAATTTTACACTTCCTCACTCCCATCAAAATTGACAATTCCTTACATACTGATTTTAAAGGGTTTTTCTACATTGGCCCGAAGAATGCCTTAATTATGTACATATAGATTGGCGATAATGCACAGCAAGAAAAACATTTTGCCCACCAAAGAAGTCATAATAATCAATAAAAATGGCCACTTTGAGCACAAAATGCACGCTTGCACATAAGAGGCAGCGCCCGTCTTTGGTGTACCTACACAATAATAATCACGATAAAAAATCGGAGTTCTACCTATGAAAAGACCATTGCAGGCGCTCTCTCTAGGCGCCCTGTTACTTTCTTCGTCCTCAATAATGGCCGCACCGGTTCACGCGGCAGGTCAATTCGATCTGGCTATTGCCAATGAAAGCAAGCTGATCGAGATGCTGAAACGTTCCGGCAAGATTGCGGAAGGGGCATCATTAGGTGAAGCGGAGTCTGCTCTGCGTACCTACATTAAAGAGAGGCAGGCACAGAGCAAGACCATTAAAAGTTCAACCCCACAACTGATCTCTGATGCCTTAAAAGGCTCGGGTGGCACCCATGCTCTGCAGCAGGGTTCGGGGAACAAACTGGGCCATAGCAAAAAAAATCGTCCCGACAATGTTCAGCTGGAAGCGTGGGACGGTGGCATGCGCACTGCAAAACTGCTGACTATTTTAATGGAGTTCCCCGATTTCCCCCACAACTCGATTGAAGTGGGCGAAACCGATATGTACTACGCGGACTACAATAAAGCGCACTATGAAGACCTGCTTTTCAACGTCGACAACAATGGTTTTGAAGGGCCAAACGGCGAAACTCTGATCACGATGAAAGAGTATTACGAAGCACAATCAGGCAATAGCTACACGGTGTCTGGTGATGTCGCCGGTTGGTATATGGCCAGTCAACCCGCCGCCTACTACGGCAACAACGTAGACGGTGATGCAAGAATACTGGTGGCTGAAGCGCTGCGAGCCGCCGATCTAGACCCTTCAGTCAACCTTAGCGATTACGACCTGGAAGACCGCTACGACCTCGATGGCGACGGCAATATCTGGGAGCCAGATGGGCTGGTCGACCACGTCATTGTTATTCACTCCTCCGTGGGTGAAGAAGCCGGTGGTGGCCAATTAGGTGAAGATGCCATTTGGGCACATCGCTGGAACGTTGGCGGGATTCTCTGTTTGGATGCCGAAACCACCATTGATTATTTTGGTTGTGGCGCAATGGCCGCCTATGACTACACCATTCAGCCTGCCGACGCCGCTGCAGGTGTTGTCAGTCACGAATATGGCCACGACCTCGGCCTGCCCGATGAATATGACACGATCTATTCAGGTCGCGGCGCACCCACCTCTTCCTGGTCTATCATGTCCAACGGTAGCTGGGCTGGTGTGATTGCCGGCTCTGAACCCACAGGTTTCAGCCCCTGGGCCAAAGAGCAAATTCAAGCAATGGCCGGTGGCAACTGGTTGTCGGGCAGCACAATCAATCTTGCGGATGTTACCGAAGAAGGCACTGAGTTCTTGCTGGATGAAGCGGTATCCAAGGGTACCAACGACGATGTAGTTCGCGTTGACCTGCCTGATAAAATGCAGCTGATCACCCAGCCCTTTAGTGGCACCATGGCCTATGATAGCCAGTCTGGCGACAACCTCTCCCATGCAATGTACACCCCCTGGGTCGACTTGACCGGGGCAAGTGAATCCGTGCTGACATTCAAAACCTGGTATGACATCGAAGCCGACTATGACTACGGTTACATTCAAGTTTTTGATGGTGCAGCTTGGCATTCAGTGGAAGGCAATATAACCACTAACGCAAACCCCGCGGGAGAGAATCTGGGTAATGGCATCACCGGTAACTCTGAAGGGTGGATTGACGCGGAGTTTGACCTGTCAGCCTTTGCCGGTCAAAACATTATCGTTGAGTTCAGCTACATTACCGATGGCGGAGTTGCCAACACGGGCATGTTTGTTGACGACATCCATATTTCTGCCGACGGCGGAACAGCCTTTGCAGACAACGCCGATGGCCTGAGCGAGATGGATCAATACGGCTTTAACCAAACTGACGGTACCCGTGGATCTTCTCACTACTACCTGATTGAATGGCGTTCACACAATGGCGTAGACGCCGGTCTCGGCCACGTGAACGTGGCGGGCGAACTGCTGTCTTTCAACCAGGGTATGCTGGTGTGGTATGTCGATGGTGAGTATTCCGATAACTGGGTTGGCAACCACCCTGGTAACGGATTCCTCGGTGTGGTCGATGCCGACCAGCACGAGAACTACTGGAGTGATCACGAGGTGGCATCTACTCGTTATCAGGTGCGCGACGCAGCCTTCAGTCTCGATAAAGACAATAATGTCATGCTGGACCTGAGTGATCTGTTTGGCATCAAGTTGAAAGATAACTTCACCGCTCGCAACCCTTTGTTTGATGACAGTAAAAACTACTTGAACAGCGCTCAACCTGATGCGGGTCGTGCAATTCCTAATTTAGGGCTGAAAGTACGTGTTGTCTCACAAAGCCAAGATAAATCAGTGGGTAAAATTCTGATCAGCAAGTAATTGATCAGCACTGATATCTGAATAAAGGCCGCTCCTGGAGCGGCCTTTTTTTTGGAACAAGGCTTCTGCCTAAAAAAGTGATAACAGAATAACCACCTGGCAGAGAAACCCCGTGAAAAATACGAGCGTACGTAACAAAGGTATCCCAAGTGTATAAATAACAACGTGGGCCAAACGCATATAAAAGAAAATCATGGCGGCCACTGCTGTTGTTTCAGTCCCAGCGCCAACAATGCTCAATACACAAACCAGCGTGGCAAACACCGCAAGATTCTCAATGGCATTGCGATGTGCGCACATTAATCGGTGTGCCCACGCCGCCTTTGGAGGCTCGTCGGGAATGGGGTTTCTGAGGGCCGGCCACAAACCGTGCTCTGCAATCCTGTCAACGATATAAGGGATCCAGAGAATGGCTGTCAGCCCAGCGGTGAGAGCCAGATAAAGCATTTCCGGGTTTGTTTGTAAGAGCATATGAACACCTTCAGTCGATTATGGATTCAGCGTATGTTGACATGAAGAGGTAGTCGTAATTATCATGATATCAACTGAAAAGTTGATCAATTCAACTAAACTGCCCCTGTTCACACAGACAACACTCAAACAGACATCAAGAAGATGAAATCGACAAAAAGTGCGTTTTGCCATGTCTTGTCAGACTTGCGAGTATCCGGGTCACTGGTATTAAATGAATCCTATCGCCCGCCCTGGGCCATTGAGGTGCCCAATGCAGGCCTGCTGCCTTCACTCTTGGGGCTTCCGGCCTCGGTCTCTGTAATCCCCTTTCATTGGGCAAAACAGGGCGCTTTCGAATTTCTGCCCATCGGAGGCCCTGCGCTGACAATCAGCGAAGGGGAAATGGTGATCTGCACCAATGGCGCGGGCCACCGGATGCAACAAGGGAGAGAAATGGAAGTTGTTTCGTTTTCAGATATTCTGCAAGGTCTCGCGAAAGCGCCGGTGGCCAGTGACGGAAAGGGCCCAACGGAGATTATTTGTGGAGTGTTTTTATTGCAAAATACCCACTACAACCCGCTCGTTAATTCTCTGCCACCGTCACTGCACCTAGACGCCCAAAAACGCCAGTACTCCTCCGCCATCGGCCCACTATTTGAGTTGCTGACGAGCGAACTCGATTCAAATCGAGCGGGCCA
>CAJWCA010000092.1 GCA_913020395.1 uncultured Cellvibrionales bacterium
AATCACCACAACCATCGGCCCGGTCGGCCCAGAAATTTGCGTAGCTGTCCCGCCAAATAATGCCGCTAGAAATCCCAGCGCAATCGCGCCATATAAACCCGCCATGGGGCCGAGCCCTGATGCGACACCCAGCGCAAGCGCCAGAGGCAGGGCAACGATTCCCGCCGTCACTCCTCCGTAGATATTGCCCCGAAGATCGGTCAATTTTATGTTCATTTTTTCTGTCTCGGTAAAAAAAAGTCAAAAAAAAGGCGCCTACCTAGGTAGACACCCTCGGAATCTGATGGAAAAAGTATTTAGTCGTCAGGCTGATAATGTGTGGCCATGGGCTCGAAAGTTCGATCCTCCCCATTGCTACAGCAAACCCCACCGGTTTCAATGTCATACATCCATGCGTGCAGTCGCACTTCACCGCTGGCCAGTTTCGATGCCACTACCGGGTGTGTTTTGAGATGCTGCAGCTGCTGCAATACATTCTCCTCCGTCAGCCGGTTTAATTGAGCAGGCTCCAGTTCATGTCCCTGCGCCTTCAGCACTTCTACGGCTGAACGGCAATGCCCCAGCCATTCTTTAACATGGGGTAAACCTTTCAGGTTTTCCAAATCCATCACGCCTTTCATTGCGCCGCAGTCAGTGTGCCCACAAACCACGATGTCTCGCACCCCCAGCACGGCAACCGCATATTCAATAGACGCTGTCATGCCACCGGTGGACTGATTATGGGGAGGGATGATGTTGCCGGCATTACGGCAGATAAACAGGTCACCAGGCTGACTCTGAGTGACTAAGTTGGGGTCGATTCTGGAGTCTGAGCATGTAATAAAAAGCACCTCAGGGTTTTGCTTCGTGGCCAATTGATCAAACAAGGCTTGATGTTTGGGGAAGATATTCTTCTGGAAATGCAAAACGCCTTCAAAAATATTGTTCATAGGTCTCCGCTTAACTTCGCTGCTGTCAGGGTGCCACTATGAACAATTTGGGGTGATAGCTCAATAGAAGTTGATGAGATTAATTGATAGCCTGCAGGTCAAACTGCTGGAAAAGCCCCGAAATGGTGCAACATTAACCCCTGTTGGGCGCGAGCTAGCCAAACTTGGGTGCCGCCGCTTTCACTACAAAATACTCTCCACTCTTTTTGATCACCTTCACGCCCAGTAGTTGTTCGAGGGCAAATGCAAAGGACTTTCGGTCCCCCAGATTAAACACCCCGGAGATGCGCTGCTGGGCCAAATCATTGTCGAGCAGTGTGAATTTAATTTCAGTGTAGCGATTGTATTCCTCTATGGCGTCACCCAGCGTATCCGCATCAAAATAGATTTGGCGAACCTGCCAGGCGGTAATTCTTTCAAGGTTCGCCTTTTCGACAGCGGGCAGGGCATCACCGTTCACGCTGCCATATTCTAGCGACATCGCCTGCCCCAGCGAGAGTCGGGCAATAACTTGAGGGTCGGGCTGCCCCTTGGTTTCCGCTTCGATTTCAACAATACCTTCGGCAACCTCGACGTCGACCTCCTCCGTGTGTAAATTCACATTAAACTCGGTACCCACCGCACGGACGATATGCCTATCCGCCATTACTTCAAAGGGGCGGGATTTATCTTTGGCCACCTTAAAATAAGCTTCGCCTTGCGATAACACCAGAGAACGTTTATCGCTTCCTATTCGCACCTTCAACACGGTATTGGTGTTGAGCATGGCAGTAGACCCATCCTCCAACCTGACCAGGCGCTGTTCGCCCACTCGTGTTTCGTAGCGCTCATAAGCCTGGTAATCTTTGGCAACAAGTGTTCCCATAACAATCACGACCACTGCTGCGCACTGAGCCAACCAACGCAAGGGGAAACCGCGACGCGCCTGCGACTCCTCGCTGAGGACGTCTTCACCTGTGAGCCCCGCCGCCGCTTTTGCCAGCTCCAGTTCACGCTTAATATCATCGTCTTCCAACAAGTCACGGCTCATTTCCCAGCTCAATTCAAGCTGCTGGTAAACCAGTTCATGCATAGGGTTTTTAGTCAACCATTCACGAAACCCCTGCTCCACGGAAGCGCTGGCGTGATCGCCCCGACGCTTGGAAAACCATTCACCCGCATCGCGTTTGATCCGGTTGTCGACTTCTGTATCAAAATTGGTTGGCGTATTCATATTCGTTCTTCAGTTGTGCTCCGGACGCAAGCCCGGCAGACTATTTTGTAGGGCTTTACAGGCCGCACTCATGTGGCGTTCAACCGTACGTGTACTCACCTTAAGGGCAACTGCAATCTCAGGGCAGGTCATTTCTTCAAAGCGCCCCAGTAAAAACACTTGCCGGGTTTGGGGTTTCAGGGCCATCAACGCCTGTTTTAACAGGGCCATCGATTCTTCCCAATTAGCCGCACGCACCGGCGTCATTTCCTGTGATTCAGACTCGAATTCCAATTCGTTATAAGAGACATGAGCGTCTTCTCTACGACTTCTTCGGCTGCGCATATTGTCGCGCACCAAGTTAGTCGCCACGGCAAAAATATACGCTTTGGGGTTCTCTTCCAGGCCATCAAGGTTCTCACGACGAAGCAGGCGGATGTATGTCTCGTGGAGAACTTCACTGGCATCCTGACGGCCACCGGGCATAATGCTAATCAAATAATTTAGTAGCGCCTGGCGGTATTGCTCGTAGAGTTCCGCTACCCGGGCGGTATTGTCGCCAGTAGCCTTTTGCTCGACAGAATGGGCTCGCAGATCCTGGCTTTTGCTACCGGACACGATCCTGAGCTTCGGTTTTTTTGATGTCATCTGCCACCTGGCCACTGTCGAATCAACGGGCTATCCCTCTATATAGCGATAGCCACCTGCTTTGTAGAGACCGGTTTCGCGGTCACTCAAGGTAATAAACGTATCGGCGCCACAAACACCGCCACATTTTTTGCCATTTTCTTCAGCTTAGGTCAATTCTGTCGGTATATTGACTCTACTTACGTTTAAGTAAAACAGGTATAAAATAATGAATAGAATAATACCCTGAGAGAATAAGACTGAAATGAGTGGTGTTACACGCACACAAGGCCTGCACTGGGCGCTTAGCACGGCTTTATGGGCCAGCTTGAGCAACGCAAGTCTGGCCGCGGCAGAACCCCCACAGCCGGCGGTTCAGACCACTGCGCGTCAAATACCTGTGGCACCACAAACCGGGATTAGAACCACCAGCACCCAGCCAAGCGAGGCGCCCACTACACCCATTGACTATGCCATAGAGGCGCAACCCTTGTCCTCGGCACTGCTGCAATACGCCCACCAGTCCGAATTTCAAATATTGTTTCGAGTGCGGTCCTTGCCCAATGTGACGGCAGGCCCCCTAAAAGGCCGATTCTCCGCGACACAAGCCATCAAACAGCTATTAAATGGTACCGCCCTGACCTACACACTGGGGGCAAACAAAACCATTGTCATTCGCCCCCTTCCCTCAACAGCCGAGCAGACACAATCAGGCACCTCCCGTGGTGAATATGAAAACCTTCCGGTGCAACCTGCCACACGATCACTCGAAGAGCTTCTCGTCACCGGCATACGGGGTAGCTTGTTAAAAAACCTGGCGGTTAAACGCGCCGGCGAAAGTGTAGTGGACGTTATCACCTCGGAAGACATTGGCAAATTTCCCGATAAAAATATCGCCGATTCCCTGCAGCGCATACCGGGGATATCTGTCGACAGAGTCTGGGGCGAGGGGCGCGACATCAATATTCGCGGCACCGACAAAGACGTGAACCGAACACTTCTAAACGGCCAAAATGTCGCCTCTGCCTACTGGTGGGCTAACGACAACCCCAGCAGAGGTTTCAACTATTCGATTTTTGCATCCGAACTTGTGGATACACTTGAGGTTCACAAAAGCCCCCAAGCTGATATCGATGAAGGCAGTATTGGCGGAACGGTCATTCTGCGCACACGCCGCCCCCTCGACCTTCCCGCAGGCACATTTCACCTTGCCCTGGAGGAGCAGTTCAGCCAACTGCCAGAGACCTGGGACCCGCAGGCATCAAGCTTGTTCAGCTGGAAAAACAAGGCCCAAAACCTGGGTCTACTGGCCTCGGTAAATTATCAAAACCGCACACTGCGCCGAGACGGGCTGGAGGCATTTCCCGACAACAACCGCTACACCATCATCGAGCCCAACGGCACCACCACTCCCAATGTACATGTGCCCTGGGGAATGGGGTCTGCGATCTTCCAGCAAGAGCGCGAGCGCTTGACCTCAAACCTGTCGTTGCAATGGCGGGCAAACACAGAGTGGAGCGCCCTGTTTAACGCCGTTATTTCAGATATGGATATGGATAACAGCAACCAAAACTTCTTATCGGTTCCCGGGGGGTCTCTGCTTAGCGCAGCAAGCCCAACCCTGGTACACAACCCCACTATTGGTATCGCCTCAAGTGGAGTAGCTACCTTATTGGGCGGCACGGTTGAAAACAACACTGCGCCGGGTGCAGTGTTGGATGCTATCTTCCGCAAGTCGTTTATCAAGTCGTCGGTCTATGACCTTGCAATCAACTATACAGGGCAGGCTTGGCAATTTGATGCCCAACTGGGGAAAACTCAAGCCAAAGGCGGTGGCGATCGAATTACGCTGTATCGGTTCGAAGGCCTAACCCGTGAACACTTTGCTCTGTCTCCCAGAACAATTGAATTCTCTTTCCTCGATATCAGCCCGCTGGATGCTCGGGACTTACCCAACTTCTCCAGCCAGTCTCACGAATGGTCTCGCACCATGAAAGACGAGGAGAGTTATGCGCAAGTGGACTTGCATCGCCACTTCAACTCGGGCGCTCTCAAGAGTATTAAACTGGGGATCAAGTGGCGAGACCACAACATCGAAAATCGGCGCCGAGAAGGTTCCATTAATACGGCACACCCCTTGTGGCAAGACGCAGCTCAAATCGGGCTCGAACAAACCTCGAGCAGCTTAACACCCTACCTGCACGATGAAACCGGCACCGGTGGGTCCTTACACCAGTATGCCTGGGTCAACGAAAGACTCGCAGAGCAAGTTTTCAGGCCCCTGCTCGAGGCCGGGCTGATGAATTATCAGGAAGGTCGAGCGGCCTTTTTTGAAATCAATGAGAAAATCAAGGCCGCCTATTTTAAAACCCTGTTTGAAATGGGCCCCTGGCGCGGCAACTTTGGGGTCAGAATGGTCAATACCCGACAGACCTCCAGCGCCTACCAAACAACAGATCTAGTAGACTACTCCCGGGACTACGATGACTTTCTACCCAGCCTGAATATTGTTTACCAATTAAACGAAGACCTGTTACTTAGAGGCTCACTGGCCAGCATCATGGCACGCCCCACATTCCCCAATTTAACGCCCAGCGTGATTATTGACGCAACAGATGGGTCGGCCTCGGGGGGCAACCCCGATTTAAAACCCTTTCGGGCGAAACAGTTAGACGCGGGTTTTGAATGGTATTTCGCTGACAGGTCCATCGTGTCTGCGATGTATTTCTATAAAGAAATTTCCACTTTTGTGTATACCCAACGTCAGCTGGAGCTTCTCGACAATGTACCCACCCAAGTCACCCGCCCACAAAATGCACCTGGAGCCGACATACAAGGCATTGAGCTGCAATGGCAACAGGATATCGGCGGCGGTTTTGGCCTGATTGCAAATTACACCTATACGGATGCCAAGGTGCCTTCACATCCCGGCGTCGATTCCTTAAACCTTCCTGGCAACTCTAAAGATCAGCTAAACACTAGCCTCTACTACGAACAAGGCGCTGTCAGTGCTCGCCTCTCTTACAACTTCCGCTCTAACTCCTTTGGCGGATTTGCCGGCGGCTCACAAAATATCACCGAAGCCTATGAGCAGTGGGACGCATCGGCAAATTGGGCCGTAAACAAGCACTTCTCATTGAGTTTACAAGCCGTCAATCTACTCAACGAAACTGTGCACTTTCGTACTGCCGAGGGTTTACCCCAAGGTCTATACGAAAACGGCAGTCGTTATGTCATTGGATTTCGCTACCACTACTGACCCCTAACTGGCTTTAAACGTAAGTCACCCGATTTTACCGACAGTAAATTTTTATTTAATTATTTTGTGGTTTTTCTGTCGGTATTTCCCACGCACTCCCGTTTTTATTATCGAGATTTCAAACATTGATAACCACCGTAACGGGGAGCAAAAAAAAGATGAAACTCACTCACACACCCAAAAAAACACCTCTAGCTGCTGCGATTTCCGCAGCAGTTTTCTGCCTGTCTTCCACAGCGTTTGCGCAGCAAGTTGACAACGCCTCCGCCGCTGAAGTTGAAGAAGCCCTGGCCATTGAAGAAATTGTTGTCAGCGGCATCAGAAAGAGCCTTGAGGCCGCACTGGATGTAAAACGCGACGCCAGCAGCATTGTTGATGCCATCAACGCAGAAGACATTGGCAAGTTCCCCGACAAAAATATTGCCGATTCACTGCAACGTATACCCGGCGTGTCTGTGGACCGCATTTGGGGTGAAGGCCGAGATATTTTTGTGCGAGGCACTGACAAAACCCTCAACCGAACATTCATGAACGGTCAAAATGTGTCGTCCGCTTACTGGTGGGCAAACGACAATCCCGGCCGAGGATTTAATTACTCCATTCTTGCTTCTGAATTGATTTCCTCGCTGGAGGTATACAAAAGCCCCGAAGCTGATCTGGATGAAGGTTCAATTGGCGGCTCTGTGAACGTAAAAACCCGTCGCCCAATGGATCTGGACGCCTGGACGATCCACGGTTCAGTTGAATCACAATACAGCGAACTGCCCGACCAGAATGACCCACAATACTCTGGCTTGGTAAGCTGGAAGAATGACGACGAAACTTTCGGTGTTCTGGTTTCTTACACCTCACAAGATCGCACAGTGAGACGCGACGGTCTCGAAGCATTCCCCTACGACGCCACACATACAGTGACGGATCAGGATGGAAATGTTACTGAGGATGTCTATGCGGTATGGGGCGGCGGATCTGCCATCTTCTCGCAAGAACGCGAACGCGCCACCACCAACGTTACCTTGCAGTTTCGCCCAAATGACGCCTGGGATATTGCCGTAAACTACGTTGACTCTGACATGACCATGGACAACAACAACCAGAACTATCTGTTTATGCCCGGTGGTTTTAGTTTGGATGGCAGTGGAGGCCGTACTCCCGACACAGTCACAAACCCGCGTTTCATTACCGCCAGTGACGGCAATCCAATTTTAATGGGTGGCACGTTCGAAAACGACAGTAACATAACCCGTGCCGGCGCCGCCATCGAACCTATTTTCCGAGATGCCTATGTGCAATCCAGTGTCTTCGACTTGGATGCAAATTATCTGGGTGATGGATTTACAGTGCATTTACAGGCCGGATTAACCGACGCCGTCGGTGGTAGTAAGCGGGATATGGGTTACTGGTTTGAAGCCCCAACGCGAACAACCCTCAATCTCGATAAAAACATTGTTGAAATCCAATACCATGACCTGGATCCCAATGACGCATCCGTTTTGACCATGGCCAGTGCCCGCGACTGGAAGCGAAAAATGGAAGATGAAGAGAGTTATCTGCAGGGCGACATCACCTTCGATGTCAACTGGCAGATGGTTCACGAGCTGAAGTTTGGCCTGAAACACCGGGACCACACCATTGAGAATCAGCGCACGGCCGGCAGTACCGACAGCTCACATCCAAACTGGCGTGTCATAAGCATGGATGAAGTGTCTAATTCTCTGACCCCGACTCTTCACGGCGAATCTGCCACGGCCGGCTCACTGGTGAGCTATGCACAGGTCGACAATAATCTTGCACAATCTGTGATTGATCCGATGCTGGCCTCGGGCGTGATGACCTATGTGTTTGATGAGCGTGCCTACTACGAACTCAACGAAAAAATTACCGCCGCTTATGTCAAAGCCTCTTTTGAGCAAGGTAACCTGCGCGGTAACGTGGGTGTACGAGCAGTGCAAACAGATCAAACCTCAACAGGCTATATCGATGGCTCACTCGGCGATATTTCGCGCGACTACACCGACTACTTGCCAAGCCTCAACGTGGTCTATCAATTCTCCGACGATCTACTGTTTCGTGGCGCCATCTCTAAAGCCATGGCTCGCCCTACCTTTCAGAATCTGAGCGCCAACATCACGATTGATGCAACCAATGGTTCGGCCACAGCCGGCAACCCGGAGTTAGAACCCTACTACGCCAATCAATTTGAAGCCGGTCTTGAATGGTATTTTCAGGACGCAGCCCTATTGTCTGCCACCTATTTCAAGAAAGAACTGGATACCTTTATTTTCTCCCGCGCCAGTCAGGAAGTGATTGACGGTGATACGCTCAGCGTGACTCGCCCGTTCAATCACGATGAAGGAGCAGATATTCAGGGCATTGAAGTGCAGTGGCAACAGGAGCTCGCTTATGGATTTGGAGTGGTGGCTAACTACACCTGGACTGATGCCAGCGTACCGAGCATAGACAACGGCGCAGATCTAGAGTTGCCAGGCAACTCCGAAGATCAGTTTAACGGTTCAGTCTATTACGAGAACGATCAGTTCAGCGCACGGCTGTCTTACAACTACCGCTCTGAATCTTTTGGTGCCCAAACTTCAGGTTCACAGATACAGACCGACGCCTACGATCAATGGGATGCAACGTTGAACTGGAATGCCACAGACAACATTGACGTATTTGCCACTGCGGTAAATATTACCAATGAAATCATTTATCAAAGTACAACTGATGGCATTCCAGTGGGTTATTACGAAAACGGTGCACGTTACTCAGTGGGTGTTCGTGCAAAATTCTAGCGCTTTTTTAGTAGTCCCCAAGCTTCTCTGACACTTGACTACTTGGCGGGACTTTGTCCCGCCGTTTTTATTTTAATCGGGAGCGAAACATGAACCATTCTGCCCCTAACAGAGATGTACCCAAACACATTATCATTGTAGGTGGTGGTACCGCCGGATGGATGAGTGCCTGCCTGCTACATCACGCCTGGTCGGACCAGAATTGCCGTATCACCCTGGTTGAATCTCAAGACATCGGCACCATTGGCGTCGGCGAAGGCTCCACACCCTATCTCAGGCAATTTTTTCGCAAACTCGGCATAAGTGAAAACGAATGGATGCCCGCTTGCGATGCAACTTACAAATGCGGAATCCGCTTTCCCGGCTGGTCTACCCACGCTGGATACGAGAGTTACTTTCACCCCTTCTTTTCCCATCTTGACGCCAAAACAGGTCCCTTTTTCTTCGACCATTGCGAACGCAGAAGAAGAGGAGAGAACCTAACCGTTAACCCGACGGACTATTTTGTCTCCTCCCTGCTCGCCGAGGGCCATCGGGCGCCGATCGCAGATAGCCAAGTCGCCGCAGAGGTCGATTATGGGTATCACTTCGACGCCGGATTGCTGGGGAAATATCTCCGAACATGGGCAAAGGCGCGAGGCGTTAATCACTGTATCGCAACGGTTGCGAACTTCAAACAGGACGAATCCGGTAATATTACGGACATCAATACTCAGGAAGGAATGAACCTTCAGGGCGATTTTTTTGTCGACTGTTCCGGATTTGCCGGGCTCATCATGCAAAAAACACTGAAGGAAGACTTTATTCCATTTAACAGTAATTTATTCAATGACAGAGCTGTTGCCATTTCAACGCCAACACCCGAAACCCAGGCGCTGCCGTCAGAAACTGTTTCAAGTGCCTTGAGCAACGGCTGGGCCTGGCGCATCCCACTCACCTCACGTTTTGGTAACGGATATGTTTACGCCTCGGAATTTATCAGCGAAGAAGAGGCAGAGCGCGAACTTCGAGAGCATCTTGGCCCTGAGGCACAAGGTCAGCAAGCGCGCCACTTAAAAATGCGAGTGGGGCGAATTGAGAACCACTGGCGCAACAACTGTTTGGCCATCGGCTTGTCTCAAGGCTTTGTAGAGCCACTTGAGGCGACGGCATTGATGTTAGTTCAACTTTCACTCGAACATTTTATCAAGCGTTACCAGGTGGGCCGCCTCCACGATCAACAACAGGCTTACAACCATAGAATCAATACATTCTTCGAGGGAATTCGCGATTATATTGTTGCCCACTACAAACTGAACAGTCGCGACGATTCAGCCTACTGGATTGCCAATCGGGAGAACTCGCAGCAATCGACAACCTTGAAGGCATTGCTGCACGCCTGGGACTCGGGAATGGATTTTGATGCCACTCTTGAACAACACAAATCCACAACCATTTATCAACGTCCATCCTGGTACTGCATTCTCGCGGGAATGGGGCGTTTTGGTGGCATCATTAAACCGAACACAAAAAACAGTGATGTCCAAACAAGTAATATAAGATCGCACTGCCAGTCACTAGCGGCAAGATTCCCTGCTCATTACAAACAGATTATGCAGTTTCGCTAAAGCCAGCCCTCAGCGCCAGACAGCACCGAACAAAAGAAACTGAAATTGCCGTTCACTTCTTTCGATGGCAATATGGTGATCATCGACCCGTCATTAATCGCTTGGTCCTACAAATCAACCATTGAGATAAACCGTGAACATTGGAATTCGTCAGTTTACAGAGCAGGATGCCCTCCCCTTTCATCAAGCCGTTCTAGAATCTGTAGCCCATGTATCCAAGTGGCTGCCTTGGTGTAGCGAGGCCTATAGCCTGGATGACGCAAAAATGTGGACCTCAAGTGCGCGCACTTGCTGGGACAATGGAACTGATTATCGTTTTGTGATTGAGGACAAGGACAGCTCCAGAATTCTTGGCTCAGTCGGCATCAACCACGTCGACACCCAGCACAAGGTGGGGAACCTGGGATATTGGGTGCGAACATCAGCACTCAATCAAGGGGTTTGCACCGAAGCGGCAACACTCGTCGCCGATAAGGCGTTTAAGGACCTGGGGTTTCAACGACTGGAAGTTCATGTACTAACAGAGAACGCAGGAAGCAATGCGGTTGCCCAAAAAATTGGTGGCATCCACGAAGGGGCCCTTAGAAATAAATTGATGCTCAATGGCGTCTCATTGCCCGCCAATTGTTATTCGCTGATCCCTTCTGACTACGGCTATTAACCATCTACGGTTATTAACAATCACCGGTAAAACTGCTTGGCGGCTGCGTTATTCAGCGGCCGCCAAACGGACGACTCGGTCGCAATCTACCCCGCCAAGTCTCCAATCATTTCATACCAGATTTCCATATTTTCATGGAACGAGCTGATGGGAATACGCTCATCACGACCGTGAGCACGTTCATCTTCGGGTGAAATAATCCATTGGCCGCCCACGCCGTAGACCGGAATGCCGACAGCTCTAAAGAATAACCCGTCGGTAGCGCCCGTTGACATCTGTGGAATAATGGGCACGCCAGCATGTCTTTTTTGCACGGCTTTGGTGTAAGCCGACACCACATCGTCTCGCAAGGGAGAGGCATCGGTCGGTGCGCCAAAGGCATCAGACACCGTCACCTCCACTCCCTTACCCGCAAGTTGCTTTAAAGCCTTTTCAACGTCTGCAGGGTCAATGCCAGGCAAGATTCTACAATTCACTGTTGCCTCTGCCAACTGCGCCAGCGCGTTGTCGGCGTGCCCTCCCTCAAGTCGGGTGGCGACACAGCGTGTTCTGGTTTTCCCGACTTCCGTGGGGAAAGCCTCAATATAATCGGCCGCCTCTCGATCGGAAGGGTTAGCCACCCAGCGCTTCATTGCCTCACCTAATTCGCCGGTTTCAATTTTTGCCCGTTCGCTGAAATAAGCTCGAGTGACTTCATTCAGGCCAGGCTCAAAACTGAAGGCTTCGAGCTTTTTAAGTACTGAGGCCAACTCGTAAATTGCATTGTCTGGTCGGGGCCTCGAGCTGTGCCCACCCGGGTTACGTACCGAAAAGGTGTAGGTGCGATATGTTTTCTCAGCAGCCTGAATGCCATAACCCAGGGCCGTGCCGTCCTTCAAGAAAGAGCCACCTCCCACGTCACTGTTCAGTGCATATTCCGCGTCAACCAACTCTCTCCATTGAGTGGATGCCAGTTCGGCTCCCTTACCCGTTGTTTCCTCATCCCCGGTGAACAAGACGATGATATCTCGTTGTGGTGCGAAATTTTCTCTTTTCAGTCGCAGCATCGACATCGTAATGGCCAATACCCCGGCTTTGTTATCTTTTGTGCCACGGCCATAATAATAGCCATCCCTTTCCTGAAAAACGAAGGGGTCAAACGACCAATCTTCGGGCAGGGCTTCAACCACGTCCATGTGAGCCAGCAACAAAATAGGTTTAGCCTTATTTTTGGTTTTGCTGGACCAGCGAAGAATCATAGATTCGGTATCTCCATGAGGTTTCACGGTAATGTCGGTAAGCCCCGCGGCCTCAAACTCACCTTTCAGCAAAGTGACCAGGCCGTTTACTTTTTTACGCCCCTCAACAGTGGGGATATTGATTACCTTCTCAAATAAATCGCGCCCTTCTAAGTGCCAAGCATCCATCTTGGCAGCACTGCTCAATGACGAAGATACGATTGCGGCTACGCCAAACAGGCTCGCCAATAATTTTTTTCCCATTGATACTCTCCATTAAATCGAAGCCGATACCGCCGCCTCAAAAATTCCACCTTAAAAAGCGCTGCGACAGGCATGGCCTCTTCGCAGTCGAATGGGGAGTATAAACATAGATTCTCCTAAATTCGAATACCTGCTGATTACAGGGGGTAGGAGCCACTGAAGTCCATTTTTTCATAGTCTCCCACCTGAACGGCCACCCGCTGTTTGTCGGGGAATTCACAGACATCCAGGCGATTTTTAGTGCTGAGACTCAAATAGATGAGATCGTCTGCACTGTCGTTGATAATCTGATGAGCAACCGACTGACCACCTGCAGGGCAAGCGATTACATCATGTGCGGCAAGCGGGTACTCCTGTTCGCCATATCTCAACTTTCCCTCTCCCTGAATGACCAAAAACATCTCTTCATTGCCATGGTGGTTGTGAAAGGGGTTGGCCTTGCCACCCGCGGGCACTTTAGTGAGGTTATAGGCTAGTGCCTGCGCGCCAATACGCTCACAGATAATGCCGTACTGGTGTTCGTAGCCCGGGGCATCGCTAGTCTCAAAGGTCAGTTCACTGAGGTTAATAATGGGTTTCATAGAGTTTTTACACCGTCTGTTTGAATAAGTCGCTGAAATATAGGTCAGATTCAAAAATTAATATATTGAAACTAAATAAGGTGTAATATTAATAATTCGAAACTAAGGAGTCGAAGCGATGAATCGGGACATATTGAATATAGGGCTCGACCCCATCCTCCAATTTGAGGCGGTTGCCAGGCGAAAAAGCCTGAAAGAAGCCGCTGGCGAGCTATTCCTGTCGCAACCGGCCGTTACACATGCATTAAACAAGCTGGAAAACAGCCTGGGTGTACAGCTGTGTATTCGAAATCGCAGCACCTTCGCATTGACCGAACCGGGGAAGAAACTCTATGCATCCGCCCAAAAAATTAAGGCGGAATTGAAAACATACCAGAGCTTTTTAAGTCAGAGCGATAGCTTTGATGGGATGCTGAGCATTGGCCTACTAGACAATTTGCATAATCAAGCATTCGAACACGCGCTGGAGATGACATTACTGCAATACCCCAAGATGCAATTAAATTTGCAAGTGTACAGCGCTACAGACATTCAAAACATGATTTCACTGGGGGAACTGGATATTGGTTTGGGGATATTCAATAATCAAAATGACAAGCTCACCTATCATGCGGTGGGAGAAGAGAACATCAGCTGTTTCATCAGTGAGCATCACGAGCTATATCACAAGAAAACCTTAAAAAGATCCGACTTCAATGACTCCAACTATACATGGGTGGATTTAAGCAGTAGAACACGCCAGGAAATAGAAAATGAAATTCTTGTGGCGGGGAAAAAGCCGCCCATGAAAGTCAGCGGGTATACAAATAATCTTCATAGTGCGCTAATGATTCTGGGCGCAGGTTCGTCAGTTGTGCCACTGCCCACTGAATACATTGACTCTAGAGATCTTCACTTCTCCTACCGAAAATTAGATGAAATATTTAAACCTTATTCAATCAAACAGTCCTTGGTATTCAATCAGGAATTTGCTGAGGCATCACTTGCAGCGAAATTTCTACTCAACCAAGTTGATCAATCACTGACAAGCGCGAGCTAAAATGGTGCATATTTTTTTGTATGACAGATCGCGTGAGCGGAAAAGTAGATACTAGTGTATGATTCTGATTTAAACGGCGATATCTATTCACCCTCCGAAGAATCCGGTGGGCATGCACCACACGAATAACATGTGTACGTTAAACCACAAAAAGGCATCTAGATGCTCTCTTCAAAAAAACACCTGCTTGCAGCCATGTTGGCATGCCCGTTATTTTTCGTTAATGATATTGCCAGGTTAAACGCTGCCGAATCATCAAGCTTGCAACTAGAACTACAAAGCACGTTTAACTATCGAGATAGCGAATCATACGCTTTCCCTGTGAGCTTTCCATTTCCACCGGAAGCCTTACCCGTGGGGCAAGAAAGTGCTTTCCTTGAAACCGTTGACGCCGGCAAGCACCTGGAAGTATC